>CAIKKJ010000021.1 GCA_903827955.1 uncultured Verrucomicrobia subdivision 3 bacterium | reverse complement strand
TCAATGGTTCGAATCCATTACCTACCACCATTCGTTTTCTGGAAGTCCCGCTTCACGCCTTGTAGAACTGTTCCCAGCCCTTGCGCGGCGGCGGGCCGACGAGCAGGCCGTTGGCGACTTCGTGGTTCGTGATCTGTTTTTTTACCGTATCGAATTCTAGGCGCGCGTTCACTCGTTGTGCGAGGATGCCCAGGGCCATCGTTTGACAAAGCGGGCCGGCCACGGCGAAGGAGGATCGGCATTTTTCCTGTCCCTTCGCGGCGCGCAGAAAATTGACGTAATGGTTCGACGGACTCTTCGGCACTTCCGGCAAACTCGCTTCCATGTCCTTGGCTTTTTGTTCCGGAATGATGCGCAGCGTCGCGCCGTGGCTGCCGCCTTTGAAGGTCAGACCTTCGCTGTAAATCACTTTGCCGATCGGCTTTTTCTTCGCATCGGAAACCGTTGCCGCGTTGGACGGCGGCGGGATGTTTGGGTCAAGCGGGGCTTCGCCGAAATTATCCGGCAGCGGCGGCAAATTTTCTTGGCCGTCATACCACGTCATCTCCACCGGCGGTTTTTTTCCGCGCGCGGCGAATTTGAACGACAGCGTGGAGGCTTGCGGAAAAATCAGCGGGCTGTAGCCGTCGAGCTTCACCGCGCTGACTTCCGTCGGCAGACCGAGTTCCAAAAATTCGTGCGCGGTGTCGAAGATGTGCGCGCCCCAGTCGCCGAGCGCGCCGTTGCCGAACTCGAACCACGAGCGCCATTCGCCGTTGATGTAGCCTTTGTTGTAATCGTGCTCCGGCGCGGTCGCGAGCCAGCGGTCCCAGTCGAGCGTTGCGGGAATTTCCTGCTTCGCCAGATAGCCGTCCACCTTCATACCGTGCCAACGGCGCTTGCCATTCATGAACGCCGTGATCTTGGTGACGTTCTTGATGATGCCCGCGTCCGTCCACGCCTTGAACTGAAAATAATTCGCCTCCGAATGTCCTTGGTTGCCCATCTGCGCGGCGACCTTGAATTTTTTTTCCGCCGCCATCATCAGCTCGACTTCATGGAACGTGTGCGCCATTGGCTTTTCGCAATAGACGTGCTTGCCATGCATCATCGTCAGCATCGCGTTCGGAAAATGAGAGAAGTCGGGAACCGCGACTAGCACGGCGTCAATCTCCTTGCTCATTTTGTCGAACATCTTTTCCGCATTTTGAAAACGCGGCACTTCGGGAAATTTTTTCAGCGTCGCGAGCGTATGCGGCGCGCCCATGTCCACGTCGCAGAACGCCACGAAGTTTACCATGCCGGTTTTGTCGAAAGCCACGATGTCTTCGGCGGCGCGGTTGCCGATGCCGATGCACGCGAGGTTCACGCGCTCGTTCGGCGTGGCCTTACCCGCCTGCGCAAAAATCAATTGTGGCGCGAACGAAGCCGAGGCGCCGGCGGCCAGCACAGTTTTGAGGAACGAACGGCGGTTCACGCTCAATGGCAACAGCGGTTTGCGAAAGTTTGATTTCATTTTTGAAAATGGTTTGGTGGTGAATTTTTATTTTGCGTTTGGCGGCCGGGTTGCCAACAGCATGGCGTTTGCGCCCCTGACTGCAAAGGTTTTTTTGCGCCCGCTGCGCTCGACAAAATGTTTTTCCGCCGCCATCCTGCGGGCATGGCATTTGAACCGGAATCGTCGTCACCGCTGGATTCGCTGTGGCAGGAATACTCCCGTATCTTTCGTGATTGGGACGATCTTACGCTCGCGCGCTGGCTGGCGCAAACACTCGGCCAATTGGAAGGCCGTGTATGGCGGCTCTCGCATCCGCTCGTCGGTGCGTATCGGCTAGCGGCTAAAATCGGCCACGACCGCGGCATCTGGCACAAGCGCATGGCCACAGCGCCCGCTGCCTACGCAGAATCACCGTGCTGTCGCGCGCCATTTTTGCCATTGCTCACGCGTGATGTGCGCACGGAAGGACTGATTTGCCAGCACTGCAATGAAATCCTGGTTCCATTCGATGAAATTCCCGCCGAACATCGTGAACCGCTGCTTGCGTGGGCGGAAAAATACGAGCCTGTTCATGCCGTCGCGCATTGGGATGACCGCCAGCGTCGCAAGTCCGGCAATTATGATGATGCCTACGAAAACGCCGCGCTCCAGGCAGAAAAACTGCTTGGACTCGGAGGCCGCGAACTTGCGCCAAAGTTGCTCGATGCTTACGCCGCCGTGATTTGGGAAGATCAGGACGAGTGTCTTGAGGTCCGTCCGGAAGATGTGGCGGTTTGATTCCAGCCCAGGGCAGGGATCTGCCGACATTTTACCAAACTTGCGAAGCCATGCTTCGCGCCCCACGTGCTGTGTCACCGTGCGCTTTTTCGGTTTGACGAATATTTATATTGTGCCACTTTGCTACTGCTAAATAGCAAGATTCATCAATGGCAACAGCTAAATCCAGTTTTCTTGACAAAGTCCTTGGCCGAATCGGTCGGTTGGATGCGGAAGGGCTGCAAACTGTTGTCCAGCGCCTCGCGCGCGAACGGAGTTTTCTCGAAACGCTCTTCAACACCATCGAAGATGGCGTGCTGGTCGTAGATGAAAATGGACGCGTGATTTATTTCAACCAAGCCGTCACGCAGCTCATCGGCTTGCGGGCGGGCGAGGAAGATTTGCACATCACCAAGTTTTTGCCGGAGGTGGACTGGGAGAAGATTTCCTGCACGGATCGCGCCGGCGGCGCGCACGTCACGCGGCATGAGTTTGAAATTTTTTATCCGCGCGAACGCTTTCTCCGCCTCTACGCCGCGCCGCTCGATGGCGAGGCAAAGGGCAGTTCCGGCGTGGCGCTGATTCTGCATGACGCGACCGAAGCGCGGCAGAAAACGTTTGAAGCCATCGAAAGCGAGCGCGTGCAGGCGCTCACCCTGCTCGCCGCGAGCGTTGCGCATGAGATCGGCAATCCGCTCAACGCGCTGCACATCCATTTGCAACTGATGGAGCGCGAGGTGAAGAAATTAAAAAGTGACGCGTGGCGGGTGGCTGGCGGTAAAAAAAATTCTTCACGCATCGCGTCGCACACATCCGAGGTAGGCAAAAAATTGGAACAGTATTTGGAAGTTGCCAAGGGCGAAATCCATCGACTGGATTACATCGTCACGCAATTTCTCGGTGCGATCCGGCCGTCGCCGGTGCAGTTGAAAATTTCTTCGCTCAATGAAGTCGCGGAAAAAACTTTGGAACTGTTGCGGCCGGAGATTGAAAATCGCGGCGTCGTCATCAAGACCAAACTCGCGCGCGTGCTGACGGCCACGCCGATTGACGCCACGCAAATGCAGCAGGTGCTCGTGAACCTCGTGAAGAACGCGTCGCAGGCTATGACCACCGGCGGCACACTGACGTTGCAGACGGGTGAGAACAACGATGGTGTCTGGGTCAGCGTGACCGACACCGGCGGCGGCATTCCGCAGGAACAGATCAACCGTATCTTCGAGCCGTTTTACACGACCAAGAAAAAAGGCAGCGGTCTGGGCCTTATGATCGTGCAGCGTATCGTGCGCGCGCACAACGGACGCATCGAATTGGAAAGCAACGTCGGTCGCGGCACGACGTTCCGCGTCTGGCTGCCGCTGCATGAACGGAAACCTAGGTTGCTGGAGGCGAAAACAATTTCAGCCACGGATTGAACACGGATGAAACACGGATTAAAAAAAATGGTCGGAATTAGGCAGGTTAAAACAGCCGTGTTCAATCCGTGTTTTATCCGTGGCCAGAAAAAAACATGAAACCAACCCTGCTCATTGTGGACGACGAGAAGACGACGCGCGAAGGCCTGCGCGCCGCGCTTGAAGAACGTTATGACATTTACATTGCCGAGGACGCGAAGGCGGCGATGGAGCTTTTGGAGTCGGAAAATTTTGAAGTGCTGCTCACGGATTTCCGTTTGCCGAACGAGGACGGCATGAAACTCATCGCGCGTGCGAAATCGCTGCCCAAGCCGCCGATTTGCATTTTGATGACGGCTTACGGCTCCGAAGAACTTGCGGTCAATGCGATGAAGCAAGGCGCGGACGACTACATCGCAAAAGGCCGGTTGCAGATTGATGAATTGGAAATGCGCATTGCCCGCGCGCTGAAACAGCAGACGCTCGAAGTGGAAAATGTCTCGCTCCGCAAGCAGCTTGATTCCAAGTTCGGTTTGGAAAACATCGTCGGCGAATCGCCGGTGATGAAGGAAATTTTCGACGTGGTGCAACAAGTCGCGCCGACGCGGGCGACGGTTTTGGTGCTGGGCGAAAGCGGCACGGGCAAGGAACTCATCGCAAAAGCGCTGCACCAATTGAGTCCGCGCGCCAAGCAGCCGTTTGTGACGGTGCATTGCGCGGCGCTTGCGGCGACGCTCCTGGAGAGCGAGTTGTTCGGCCACGAGCGCGGTTCGTTTACCGGCGCGCACGAACGGCGCATCGGCCGCTTTGAACTGGCGCAGGGCGGCACACTTTTTCTCGACGAGATTGGCGAGATTGACGCATCGGTGCAGGTGAAGCTGCTACGCTTTCTTGGCGAACGAACTTTCGAGCGCGTCGGCTCGAACAAAACTTTGACCGCCGATGTGCGGCTCGTGGCGGCGACGAATAAAAATCTGGAAGAACTCGTCAAGGCCGGGAAGTTCCGCGAAGATTTGTTTTTCCGGCTGCGCGTGGTGGAGATTGAGCTGCCGCCGTTGCGCGAGCGGAGCGGCGACATTCCGCTGCTGGCGCAAAATTTCCTGCGCGAGTTCGCGAAAGAAAATTCCAAGTCGGTGAATGATTTCACGATAGACGCGCTCGAAGCGTTGATGAAGTTCCACTGGCCCGGCAACGTGCGCGAGTTGCGCACCGCCATCGAGCACGCGGTAGTGTTGAGCAAAGGTGAGCGCATCGCATTGCGCGATCTGCCGGCGTCGGTGCGGCATGGTGGCGCGGTGGAGCCGAGAATATTGCAGGGAAAAGATTTGACGGTGAAGGATGCGGAGAAACAATTGATCGTGCGGGCGCTGAAAGAGATGGATGGCAACCGCACGCACGCAGCGAAAAAAATCGGCATGAGCCGGCGGACGTTTCACCGCAAGCTGCACGAGTATCACTTGGAAGGATTTTGATTTATGAAAATTGCGGAGCGCATTCAGGCGGCGATTCACATGCTGGAAGTGGGCTTTGGCTCGCGCGTCGTTTCCGCGTCAGTCGTCATTCTGACGATGGTGGGGTTGGGTGTTTTGTATGACACGCGAGCTTACCATAATTTCAATTCGCCGGAGGCGATGGACGCGGCGCAGGTGGCGCGCAACCTCGCGGAAGGACATGGTTACACGACGGATTTCATCCGGCCATTCAGCCTATTTCTGTTGCAGAAGCACAACCGCCCGGCGCACCCGGAGCAGACGTTATCGACCAACGCGCCCGTGGCCGACCTCGCGCAAATCAATTCACCGCACCCCGATCTAGCCAATGCGCCGGTCTATCCAGTGGTGCTCGCCGGTCTGTTCAAGCTTTGGACGCCGCCGTGGCAGGTGGATTTGCGGAAGCCGTTCTGGTCGGAAGGCGGCAGCTTCCGGCGTTACCAGCCGGAATTCGGCATCGCCATTTTCAACCAATGTTTACTGATCTTGGTAGTGGTGCTGACATTTTTTGTGGCCCGCAAATTATTTGACCCAGTGGCGGCGTGGCTGACGGCGGCGCTGGTGCTGGGCTCGGATCTGCTTTGGAAATTTAGTGTGTCCGGCCAGTCCACCTTGTTGTTGATGGTTATTTTTCTGGCGCTGGTGTGGTGTCTCCTTCGCGTGGAGGAACTGGGGCACAAGCTGCTGCCAGACATGCGGCAAATGTTTCTGCTGGCGCTGGCCGCAGGGTTTTTGGCCGGACTGGGGATGTTGACGCGCTATTCGTTTGGCTGGCTGATTGTGCCGGTGATTTTTTACGTCGCCTTGTTTGGCGGCGAACGTCGGGCCGGTCTGGCAGTCGCCGCGTTTCTGGCGTTTGCGCTGTTGGTTTCACCGTGGGTCATCCGCAATCTGTCGGTCAGCGGCACCTTGTTCGGGACGGCCGGCTACGCGGCGGCGGAAGGCACGTTTGCGTTTCCCGGCACGCGGCTGCTCCGTTCGCTGCATCCCGATCTGACCTCGGCCTACTGGATCATGCCGTATGAACGCAAGCTGATGGACAATCTGCGTTACATCATGCAGGGCGACCTGCTTCAACTGGGCGGCGTGTGGGCGGGGATTTTATTTTTTGCGGGAATGCTGGCAGGATTGCCTAAACCGGCTGCGCGGCGGATGCGGTATTTTGTCCTGATGTGCCTGACGGTGTTCATCGTGGTCGGGGCGCTGGGCCGCACGCAACTGACTATCATCACGCCGGAGACGAATTCCGAAAACCTGTTCGTGCTGCTCACGCCGTTCGTGGCGATGTTCGCCGTGGCTTTTTTTCTGACGATGCTCGAACGGATGGAACTGCCATCGCTGGAGGCGCGGGTCGGCGCGGCGCTCGTGCTGGCGGTGCTTGCCTGGCAGCCGTTGATCTCCACGATCGCCATGAAGGCGCCGACCGTTTCCTACCCGCCGTATTATCCGCCGGATGTGCAGAAAATTTCCCGCTGGATGCGCCCCGACGAACTGACCATGAGCGACATCCCGTGGGCTGTGGCATGGTATGGTGACCGGCCCTGCACTTGGACCACCATCAATTCACAGTATGAATTTTTCCAGTTCAACGATTACGTCAAACCCATCCACGCGCTTTACCTCTCCCTCAACACGCTGGATGGAAAATTGTTCACCGAATGTCTTCAGGGCGGCGTAGACAGTTGGGGAAATTTTGTTTTGAAGACCGTCGCGGCCAACCAGCTTCCGCAAGGATTTCCCCTGAAGAATTTCCCGCTGGAGACGCTGCTTTCCGGCCTCTATCTCACTGACCGCCAGCGCTGGTAAGCCTCACGCCGCCGCACGGCGCAACCGGTCGGCGATGCCGCTCCACGCCGCCGTTTCCGGCGGCGCTTCCACGACAATCAGTTTTGCGCCCGCCGCGTCGCACCGGTGCAATTCGCCGTAAAGTGCGCGGGCGAATGCCTCGGCATCGTGCGGAATCACGCTCACATTTTCTGGTGCAAATCCGGCCGGAATTTTGGTGTGCGCGATGATGAAGCAGTTGGAAACCGGAAACCGGAAACCGGAAACTTGAGATTTTAGTTCCACGTCATCGTTCCAATTCAGGACCACCAGCTTGGCCTGCGGCGAATAATGTTTCACCAAAAGTCCAGGACTCCGCAACGCAGTTTCCGGTTTCCGATCTCCGGTGTCCGGCGTCTGGATTTGCCCACTCACCGCCGCCAGTGACTCCGCGTGAATCATCCCTGGCCGCAATACGCGCGGCGGGCTAGCCGTCAAATCGAGAACCGTGGATTCGATGCCCACCTGCGACTGTCCGCCGTCCACAATCAAAGAAATTTTTCCGGCAAGCTGCGTGTGGACGTGCATCGCATTCGTCGGTGAAATCTGGTTCGAAAGATTTGCGCTGGGCGCAGCCAGCGGAAAACCGCACTCGCGGATGACTGCCTGCATGAACGGATGTGACGGCCATCGCACCCCCACGGTTTCGCCGCCCGCCGTCACCGTATCCGGAATTTTTTTTGCACGCGGCAACACCAGCGTCAGCGGCCCCGGCCAGAACGCGTGGGAAAATTTCAGCGCCACTTCCGGCCAATGCACGACACAGTCCGCCGCCATCTTATTGCTGGAAACATGGACGATGATGGGATTGTGCGCCGGGCGGCCCTTGATCTGGAAAATTTTGGCGACTGCCTTTTCATCCAGCGCATTCGCGGCGAGGCCGTAAACGGTTTCGGTCGGGAGCGCTACGACTTCGCCCGCGCGCAACTTTTCCGCCGCGCGTTTCACGGCGGCGGCGAACAGCGCGGGCGTATGCGTCGGAAGAATTTCAGTGACCACGTATTATTCGTAGCGCAAAGCCTCAATCGGGTCGAGCCGCGAAGCTTTCCATGCGGGATAAAAGCCGGAGACAATGCCGATACCGGCGCTGGAGATGCACGCGATGCCGATCCACAACATCGGCGTGATGGTCGGCCAGCCGGTGCTCGCGGCAACGATTTGCGCGGACGCCATGCCGAGCGCGATGCCCACTGCGCCGCCCGCCACGCTCAGCGTCACCGCCTCGATGAGGAATTGAATCAAGATGTCGCGACCGCGCGCACCTACCGCCATGCGAATGCCGATTTCACGCGTCCGTTCCGTCACGCTTACGAGCATGATGTTCATGATGCCGATGCCGCCGACGAGCAGCGACACGCTGGCAATCGCTGCGAGCAGCACGGACATGATTTTGGAAGTCTGTGTCGCCATCTGCATCACTTCGAGCTGCGTGCGCACGGTGAAATCTGGCTCGGCGCTCTTGTGCCGGTCGCGCATCAGGCCGTTGATGTCGTTTTGCACCTGGGTGATGGAATCTTTCGTCGCGGCCTGCACCATGATGGAGTTCACGAATGTCCGTTTGTTGATACGTTTCATGTGGCTCGTGTAAGGAATGATGGCGATGTCATCTTGGTCCTGGCCGAATAGATTAAATCCCTTCGACTCGAGCACACCGACGATTTTGAAGGGAATATTGCGGATGATGAGCGTCTGGCCGAGCGGGTCTTGATTGGCGAACAATTGATCCACAACCGTTTTGCCGATGACCGCAACCTTGGCGAGCGAGCGCACATCACCGTCGGTGAACATCGCACCGCTCGCGAGATCCCAGTCGCGGATTTGCGGATAATCCGGCGACTCGCCATTCACGCGCGTATTCCAGTTCAGTCCGTTAGCAAAAACCTGCATGCGGTCGTTGATCTCCGGGCTGACGGCCACGGCATTGTTCACTTCCTTTTTGATGGCGTTTGCATCTTCAACCGTCAGTGTCGGCGCACTGCCCCAGCCGCCGCGTCCGCTCATGCCGCTGAAACTTCCGGAAAAAACCGTGACGACGTTCTGCCCGAGGCTCGCGACCTTGTCCTCGACCTGCTTGGTCGCGCCGGTCGTGATACTGACGGCGGCGATGACCGAGCCCACGCCGATGATGATGCCCAGCATCGTCAGCAGCGAACGCATCTTGTTCCGTCGCAGTGCGCGCGCGGCAATTTTGAATGGCGCGAGAAATCTCATGCGAGCTTCACAGCCTCCTGCGCCTGTTTCAAATGTTTCAACTCGTTTTCCGCATTCAACCGGTCGGCGACTTTTTCATCCGTGCGGATTTTCCCATCCTTCAAAATGATCATGCGTTTGGTGTAACGCGCCACGTCGAGTTCGTGCGTGACCATCACGATGGACATGCCGGCGTCGTTCAGCTTCTGGAACACGCCCATGATTTCAATGCTCGTCTGGCTGTCTAAATTTCCCGTCGGCTCGTCGGCGAGGAGCAACGCGGGCTGGTTGACGAGCGCGCGGGCGATGGCGACACGTTGCTGTTGGCCGCCGGAAAGCTGGTTCGGCTTGTGGTCGGCACGCGTTGCGAGGCCGACGAGTTCAAGTGATTTGAGTGAACGCTCATGCTGCTCTTGCGCTGAAACACGACGGTGATTGTAAAGCATCGGCATCTCGACGTTTTCTAGCGCCGTCGTGCGCGAGAGCAGGTTGAAGCCTTGAAACACGAAGCCGATTTTGTCGTTACGAATTTTCGCCAGCTCATCGCGGTTGAGCGCGGAAACGTCAATGCCATCCAGCCGATACAGCCCGCTCGTGGGCCGGTCGAGGCAGCCAATGGCGTTCATCAGCGTGCTTTTGCCGCTGCCGCTGGAACCCATGATGGCCACAAACTCACCGGGGAAAATATCCAGCGTCACGCCGCGCACGGCATGGACATCCACTTCACCGGTACGGTAAATTTTTTGGATGTCGGCGAGTTGTATGACAGGACGGTTTTGCACGACGAAAAATGTTATCGGCGCTGGAATCCGCCGCCGCCGAACGGATTTGACGCGGCCGGCGCAGCTTGCGGATCGCTGCTTAAAACACTCGAAACCACCTTGTCACCTTCATTCAAGCCTTCGAGCACTTCGGTGAAAATCCCGTCGGTTATGCCCGTGCGGATTTGCAACGGCTTGAGCGAATGTTCGTCACTGGCAAGCACATAAACCGTGCGGATGCCGCGGCTGGCGCGGTTTTGATTTTGGCCGTGACCCTGGCCACGACCTTCGCCGCGCTGACGTTGCTGGCCGGGAATTTTTTCAGCGGCGACGACTGGCGCGTTGGTCGGTTGTGGCAAGGCGACCAGTTCGTTCGTCAGCACTATAACGTTTTCTGTCGGCCGGAAGCGCAGCGCGGCGTTCGGCAATTTTAATGCGTTGTCGCGTTGCGCGACGATGACGGAGACGTTCGCCGTCATGCCGGGCTTCAATTTGTAATCCGCGTTCGTCACGCCGATGACCGCGTCGTAGGTCACGACGTTGTTGACGGTAGTGGGCGAATTGCGCACCTGCACCACCTCGCCGTGAAACGTGCGCGTCGGATACGCGTCCACCGTGAAATCCACGGACTGATCCTCGATCACGCCGCCGACATCGGCCTCGGAAACCGCCGCGTCAATCTGCATCTTTGTCAGGTCGTTCGCGATGAGAAACAGCGTGGGCGTGTTGAAGCTCGCCGCCACCGTCTGCCCCACGTCCACCGCGCGGGAAATCACGACGCCGTCCACGGGCGAGACAATTTTCGTATAGCCGAGGCTTGTCTTGGCGTTGTCGAGAGACGCCTGCTTGATTTTCACCGCCGCTTCTGCCTGATGCAACGTCGCCTGCGCGACGTCGTAGTCGGAACCGGAAACCAGCTTGCTTGCGTAGAGGTCGGTGGCGCGTTTGGCCTGGGCCTGCTGCAGTTCCAAGTTTGCCGACGCGTTTGCCAAATCCGCCTCGGCAGATGCAACCTGAGCTTGATAAGTGCGCGGGTCGAGTTGGGCGATTGGGTCGCCCGCTTTCACCTGCGAATTAAAATCTACAAAAATGTCGCTGATGCGGCCGGAAACCTGGCAGCCGACCTGCACGCTTTTTACGGGGTTCAACGTGCCGGTGGCCGTGACGTTCTGTATCAGCGACCCGCGCGCGACTGCTACCGTGTTAAAGCTCAAGATCTCGACGCGCTTGTGCCGGAAATAAAAAATTCCGCCCGTGATCACCGCGATGACCACGGCGACCACGATCCATTTGAACGAACTTCCAGCTGAATTTTCCGGCATAAAATGATTTTGGCGTTGCTCCCTTTGAGACAGCAATGGCAACTGGCAAGTTACGATATTTTACGCTATCACCGCAATTTCAGTTTGTGCCTTTTACGCCGCGCCGTAGAATCGCGCCGTGCTGCAAACCCTCACAACGCAACTGGCCGCCGCCAAACATTTGTCGCCGGAGCAGGTGCGCGGCGCTGTCGAAAGCCTGACGGATGAAATCGTTTCAGCCCAGGCCAAGGCAGAATTCCTCATCGCGCTCGCCACCAAGGGCGAAACGCCGGAAGAAATCGCCGCGTTCGCCGCCGGGTTGCGCGAGAAATCCATCGCGCTGCCGATTGAAAAAAACTGGCGGGAGTCGCGGGAGATTCTCGACATCGTCGGCACCGGCGGCGACAAGGTCGGCACGTTCAATATCTCCACGACGAGTGCGATTTTGTGCGCGGCGGCGGGCGTGACCGTAGCCAAGCACGGCAACCGCGCCGTCACTTCGCAATCCGGTAGCGCCGATGTGCTGGAAGCGCTCGGCATCAGGATTGATTTGAACGCGGAAGCCGCCGCGCGTGAGCTTCGCGAAAAAAACTTCGCGTTTTTTTTCGCGCCCAATTTCCATCCCGCGTTCAAACACATCGCGCCCGCGCGGAAACTCTGCGCCGCGCGCGGGCAGCGGACGATCTTCAACCTCCTCGGTCCGCTGCTGAATCCCGCGCGGCCCTCCGCCATGCTCGTCGGCGTGCCGCGTGCGGAACTCTGCGAGCCGCTGGCACGCGTGTTGCAATCGCTTGGCGTGCGGCGCGGGATGGTGGTCTGCGGCACGGTGGCGGAATTCAAATTGGACGAACTCTCGACGCTCGGCGCAAATTCAGTTGCCGAATTTTATCACGAACGCGGCTTCACTGCCTCAGGACTTTCGCTGGAAAATTTTCCGTTGCAATCCGCGCGGCTGGAAGACTTGCTTGGCGGCGACAAATTTCAGAACGCGGAAATCACGCGGAAAATTCTGCGGGGCGAAGATTGTGGCCCGAAGCGCGACGCGGTTTTGCTCAATGCCGGCGCGGCTTTATTCGTGGCGGGAAAGGTGAAATCGCTGGCGGAAGGCTGGGACTTGGCGTCCGAAACGATTGATTCCGGCAAGGCAAAAACAAAACTCGCCGAACTCGCGGGCTGATTTCAGTGCGGCGTATTTTTGGCGGTTTCGACCGCAGCTTCTTCCGCCGCATCCACTGAGGCGTAGTGCAGGCCGAGATTGTGCTGCGCGGTTTTGTCGCCCTGACGCGCGGCGCGGATGAACCATTTCACGGCCTGCTGCGTGTCCTGTTCCACCCCGCGACCGGCCTGGTAGCACAGGCCGAGATTGCATTGCGCCGGCGCGAGTTCTTGCTCGGCGGCGCGGAGATACCATTTGGCCGCCTCGGTAAAATCCTGTTCCACGACCTGACCCTGCTCGAAGAAAACTCCGAGGTTGAACTGCGCCGCGGGATAACCGCGTTCCGCAGATTCGCGATACCATTTCACCGCCTCGACGTAATTTTGCGGCACGCCCTGGCCGGTTTCGTAAAGCGTGCCGAGGTTGAATTGCGCCGCCGGGTCGCCCTGTTCCGCCGCCTCGCGCAACCACTTCGCGGCCTCGCCAAATTCCTGCGGGACGCCCTGGCCCATCCAATAGCAGACGCCGAGATAGCATTGCGCCACGGGATCGTTTTGCTCGGCGGACTTGCGGAGCCATTTCACCGCCTCGGTGTAATCCTGCTGCACGCCCTGGCCGTTTTGAAAGCAAACGCCGAGGTAGCACTGGGCCTGCGCGTCGCCTTCCTGCGCGGCCGTGCGCATCAGTTCAAACGAATCCCAAGATTTGCGGTTGCTGGACATTTTTTACAAGCGGGAAAAGCATAACTTCGCCATCGCCGAAGACAAGCAGGGAAAAATCGCTTCCGCGCCAGCCGATTGCCTGCTACAAACTCCGCATGGCACAATTGAAAATCGGCTTTCTGGGCGCGGGCAAAATGGCCACCGCGCTGGCCCAAGGCTTCGTTAACTCCCAGCTCGTCGGCGCGAAACAAATGTTCGCCGCTGACCCGTTTGACGCCGCGCGCAAGCATTTCGCCGCCGCGACGGGCGCAAAAACTTTTTCTGCGAACCTCGATGTGGCGAAGTCAGCAACGGTTTTAATTCTCGCGACGAAGCCCGATCAGGTTGCCGCCGCGCTCGCGGAAATTTCCGGCGCGTTCACCAAAAAACATCTCGTCATCTCCATCGCCGCCGGCGTGACGCTGGCGAAACTTGAGGCGGCGTTGCCCGTCGGTGCGCGCGTCATCCGCGTGATGCCCAACACGCCCGCGCTCGTCGGCGCCGGCGCGTCTGGCTTTGCGCTCGGCAAAAATGCGACCGCCGCGGATGCCGAACTGGCGAAAAAATTATTATCCGCCGTCGGCATCGCGATGCAAGTGAAGGAAAATTTACTCGACGCCGTGACCGGCTTGAGCGGCAGCGGCCCGGCGTATGTTTATCAATTCATCGAGGCCTTGAGCGACGGCGGCGTGGCTGCCGGTTTGCCGCGCGACATCGCGACGAAGCTCGCAGCGCAAACCGTTTTGGGCGGCGCGAAAATGGTTTTGGAAACCGGCCAACATCCCGGCGCGTTGAAAGATCAGGTGACGAGTCCCGGCGGCACGACGATTGAAGGCTTGCACGAATTGGAAAAAGGCAAGTTGCGCGCCACCGTGATGAGCGCCGTCCGCGCCGCGACGGAGAAATCCAAGAAGCTGGGGCAGTGATGAATCCACCCACCGAAAAACAATCACGCATCCTCTGGTTCGCGCTGACCGGGCTGGCCGTGGCCGCCGTGGTGGCACTCATCGTCGCGACGGTTTGGGGACTTGGCCGCGTGCTAAATTTGTTAAGCCCGGTGCTGTGGCCGCTGGCGATTGCGGCGGTGTTGGCGTGCCTGCTGTCGCCGGTTGTGGATTTTTTCGAGCGCAAAAATATTCCGCGTCCGCGCGCGGTGATTTTGGTTTTCATCATCGCGCTGGCGACGGTCATTGGCGTGGCGGCGAGCATTTTGCCGCAGATCGTGGTGGAGACGCAGCAGCTCGCGTCGGAAGTGCCGGAATATTCCAGCCGATTGCAGGAACGCGTGAACGATTTCATCGCGCATCCACCGGCACAGTTGCAAAAAATATTTCCGAAGGCGTTTGAAACGACTGTGAACCCGGCGGATGGCACGAAGGTTTCGCCGCTTGCGTCCATCGCCACTTCGCTCACCGGCAGCCTGCCGGAAATGGGCGCGTGGCTGTTGACGCGGCTTGGCAAAATCGCGTCGGGCATTGGCTTGCTGATGGGGCTGGTGCTGGTGCCCGTGTATGCGTTTCATTTTCTGCTGGAGAAACGCGGCATCCAAAAAAACTGGAAGGAAGTTTTGCCCGTGCGCGATTCGGCGTTGAAGGATGAACTTGTCTTTGTGCTTGATGCCATCAGCGGTTATCTCGTCGCATTTTTTCGCGGGCAAGTGTTGGTGGCTATTTGCGACGCGGTGCTTTACACGGTCGGATTTATTCTCGTCGGCTTGGACTACGCGTTTCTCATCGGCTTCGCGGCGGTGTTCCTGATGATGATTCCGTTTCTCGGCGCGGTAGTGGTTGCGGCGGCGGCGTTGACTTTGTCCTTCGTGCAATTCGGCGACTGGCAACATCCGGCGCTGGTGCTCGGGGTGCTCACCGTGGTGCAAGTGTTGGAGGGACTTTTCATCTCGCCAAAAATCATGGGCGACCGCGTGGGCTTGCATCCGCTCGCGATTCTCATCGCCGTGATGACGGGCACGACATTGCTCGGCGGTATTCTCGGCGGTATCCTGGCGATTCCACTCGCCGCCGCGCTGCGTGTGATTCTGGCGCGCTACGTTTGGAAAAAAACTTGAATGCCATTCGCATGAACGAAGACACCTCCGCCCGGCTCGGCAAAATTGAATCCAATCTCGCGCACCTCGAACACCAGGTCGAGGAGCTGAACGGCGTCATCATCGCGCAGGGAAAACTTTTGGAACGGCTAAAAAAGGAAGTGCAGCGCCAATCCACCGCGATGGAGTCGATGGAGTTGGAACGCATCAAAGGCAACAATGTCAAGCCGCCGCATTATCAATAGCCGTCCGTTTCTCGACTTCACGCGCTTTTGGGTTAAACTGCTTCCGTGAGTTTTGTCGCTGAATTTAATTCGTTGCCGCTGGCCGCGCTCGTAAAAAAATCCGTCGCCACCACGCCGGCGGCTGCGCGCGAAGCGGTTGTTAAATCCAACCCCACGCTCGCTGATTTCGCCGCGCTGATTTCGCCCGCCGCCGGTGAACTGCTGGAGACGATGGGCCGCAAGGCGCACACGATGACGCAGCAGCGCTTTGGCAAAACCATCCGCCTCTTCGCGCCGCTTTACGTTTCCAACGAGTGCATCAACAATTGCTCCTACTGCGGTTTCTCGCGCGACAACCCGATTCTCCGAGTCACGCTCTCGCTCGACGAAATGCAGCGCGAGGCGGACGAATTGAAGTCGCAAGGTTTCCGCAACCTGCTCATCGTCGCGGGCGAACATCCGAAATTTGTCTCGAACAATTACCTGCGCGACTGCGTGGCTAAATTGCATCCGCAATGGCCGAGCCTCTCGCTCGAAGTCGGGCCGATGGAAACGGAAGAGTATCGCCCCATCGTTGCGGCGGGCGCGGATGGCCTCGTGGTGTATCAGGAAACTTACGACCGTGCCGTGTATGACAAAATGCACACCGCCGGGCCGAAGAAAAATTTCGACTGGCGACTGGAAACTCCCGAACGCGCTTACGACGCGGGCTTCCGTCGGCTCGGTCTCGGCGCGCTTTACGGTTTGGCTGACTGGCGTTACGAAGCTTTGAGCCTCGCGGCGCACGCGGATTATCTGCTGCGGCATTGCTGGAAGGCGCAGATCACGATTTCGCTGCCGCGCTTGCGTCCGTGCGCGGGCGAGTTTGAGCCGCTCACGCACATCAGCGACCGCGAACTGGCGCAGCTCATTTGCGCGTTCCGCCTGATGTTTCCTGATGTGGGCATCGTGCTGTCCACGCGCGAGACGCCGAAGTTGCGCGATGGTTTGATTCCGCTCGGCATCACGATGATGAGCGCCGGAGCGCGCACCGAGCCGGGCGGCTACACCGGCGCGGGCAAAGAAAAAATCCATCACACCGAACGCGGCGTCATCAAGGAAATCGCCTCCGGCAGCAGCGAATGGGCAGCGAACGAAAAACGTCCGACGAATGCCACCGGCCAGTTCGACATCGGCGACGAACGCACGCCGCAAGAAGTCGCCGAACTCATCCGCAAGCTCGGCTACGAGCCGGTGTGGAAGGATTGGGACGCGGCGCTGACGATGTGAAAATAAAAGTGGAAACGCTTTGGAAAATTATCTTTAGAACTTTGGTTGCGATTGCTGTCATCGCAATCGCAGCAGCGATTATTCTGCCTCAATTTGCCAGCACTGGAAAACTTTACGGCAACCAACGCGCCCTCGTTTGGTTTCGCCTGCAGATGCGTGATTTGAGAAATGCGAACACCAACAATTTAGCTTTCGACTTCTACAAGCTTTCAACCGAACAACAAAAGCGGATCGTTGAGCTTGGATTCAGCTTGGATTCTTGGATGAAAACAAATTTTGATTGGGCGAGTAGTTCAAATCGGGCAATTGTAATTGTCAGTGGAAAACAATACGACAATGCGCCGCAACCAAGTCTATGGAACTTTTACCATAAAACCCTGCTCACACGGTCGGTTATTCCGATGGAACCACAGGATTAATTTCGCCACAGCAGTTTACCAATTTGAGTTTGAATGAATTTCTTTCACTTTCAAGTTTAGCTAACGATACTAATTCCGAATTCTACCTTTTTAAATGACGAGTTTGCGCCTACTCGCGCTCATTTTATTTTTGTTCGCGGCGGTTTTTAATTCCGCCGCCGAGGAGACAAATTATTTCTGCGTGGTCTGCGGTCAGGGGCCGCTCGGCGGGCGCATCTGGATCTCCAAGTGGGGTGCAATCTGCGACGACTGTTACAAGCTGGAAAACCGCTGCGCACTTTGCGGCCTGCCTGTGCGCGAGGGCGAAGGCACGGCCAAGACGGGCGACGGCCGCTTCATCTGCAAGTTCGACAAAAAGGATGCCGTGCTGGACGCGGACGCGGCGAAGGAGATTTTCACAGATGCGCGGCAGGATTTGGCGTCGCTCTTTGGGCCGGGTTTTGCACTGCAATTTCCCGAGGTCTCGGTGAACTTGTTCGACGTGGATTATTGGTCGGAGAAAGGCCGGAGCGATGGATTGCACAAGTTTGGTTTTTCCAGCACGCACAAGACACCGAGCGGTAAATGCACGCATCAGGTGGTGATGTTGTCTGGCCAGTTGCGCGACAATCTGGCGGCCACGGCGGCGCATGAATACGCACATCTTTGGATCAACGAAAATCTGCCGGCGGGCCGTGTGATTGATGGCGACACGGTCGAGGCGATTTGCGAATTATCAGCTTACGAACTGATGGATGCGCGCAAACGCCCGGCGCAGTTGAAACGGATTTTGGAAAATCCCTACACGCATGGCGCGATTTTAAAATTGCGCGAGGTGGAGCGGGAGCACGGCTTCCGTTTCGTGCTAAACTGGGTAAAGGAAGGCAGCGCGCCAAATTTTGAAACGACGACGACGGCGTTCGCCGCGCCGATTAAAATTCTGGCGCTGACGTTCACGAACAAACCGGTGCCGCTGCCGGAGGCGTTGAAGCTGGGCGGATTGTTGCTCGAAGGCCAGATGCGCCACGCGATCGTCTGCGGCGTGGCGTTCGCGGCGGGCGAGACGAAGAAAATCAAATTGCAGCGCGGCGCGGTGGAGGTCCGCTGCCGCGAAATCCGCCGCAACGAAGTATTGCTGGATGTGGAAGGTTTTTCCGCGCCGGTGACGTTGAAAATCGGCGAGGAAAAATATTTGCCATGAACGAAGTCATTGCCAACGGAATCAGAACCACAGCTCAGTTGCCGTGTTCGATGGAAGCATTTTTGGTTGCGCAAAAGTTGTTGCCGCGTAGCGTGGTGGTGGAGCACAACGGCGAGGCGGTGGCACCGTCGGAGTTTGCGCAGCGGCAGTTGCACGCGGGCGACCGGCTGGAAATTGTGAAGATTGTGGCGGGCGGATGAGGCATTTGCTTTTTGGCCGGAGGCGAACTAAGTTTCCTGACCAGCGGCCGGTGAATAAGTTTGGTTTGACTTTTGGCCGCCGTATGTCCAGAAGATACTAAAACCCGCGATAACATTTTCGGAATTAAACCTTATGAGTGATACCGCCCTGCTCGGAAAAGCCGCCGCCTGTTTAGGCGAGGTTTCGCAGGGTTGTCAGGTGCTGATCTTGAGCGAGGATTTCACGGCTTACACGCGCGCGGTGCAGGTGGCGCGGCGCATCATGGACCAGATGGGGCAGCACATGGATTTTGACTTCCGCTGCTGGAATTTTTCCGAACTGGTTGACCCGCTCTGCTCGCACACCGCCACGCAATACGCCGCCACGGCGGACATGATTCTCATTTCCACCCAATCCGCCATCCTGCCGCTGGCATTGAACGACTGGCTCGATGCGCTGCATCTCTCTCGCTTCCGGCCAGTGGGCGTGCTGGCGGTGATTTTGAACAAGCCGGCGAGCCGTCCGGACACTGACCGGCTGGTGCAGCGGATGGAAATTCTGGCGATGCGGCTGGTGATGGATTTTCTGCCGCTGCTGCCGGCCTCGGAGGAAACGTCCTGGCAGCCGCAATACCCGGAGAATTGGGACATGATGCTCGGGCGTCCGGATATAGAGAACACCCGGGACGTGGATCACTGGGGCTTGAACGAATAATTTTCCCCGCCGGAAAAATCCCCCGGCTGCGCGCTTGCCGCGCGGCGGGTTCTTCGTAAAAATCAGCGGATGAAATTCCGGTTTCAAACGGTTTACCGCGCCAGCCTGCTGGTGCTTTTTTTCGTGGCGTTCTGGGCCGTGTGGGCGCAGGCGCAGCCGGTGACCAACTCTGCCCCAGCCGCCGGCACCAATGATTTTTCCTTTCCTAAAATAAAATTGCCGCCGGATGCGCTGACGTTCGGGCTGGACAAGGTTGTTCTTCTTCGCGACCAGACGGCGCTCGGCCAGCCGCTGTGGAAATATCTTGCCTCGCTGATCTACATCGTGCTGGCGTTTTTTGCGGCGTGGTTGCTGGATCTGGTCATCAACGGCTGGCTCAAGCGGCTGGCGGCGAAAACGGAAACCATCTACGACGATCTGATCCTCGACCTGTTGCGCGGGCCGGTGAAGGTCGTCGCGTTTGTCATCCTACTGAACATCGGCTTGAGCGTATTCAACTGGCCGGACGCGGCGGAAAAATATTTGTCGCACGGCCTGGTCATCATCGTGGCCTGCTCGGTGACGTATGTCGTGTTGAAGTTTGTGGATTTGCTGCTGGACATTTGGCGGGAAAAAGTCGTGTCGCCGGAGGACAAAGTTTTCGCGGAGCAGCTGTTCCCGATTTTTCGCAAGGTGGCCAAGGCGGTTATCATCACCGCCGCCATTCTGCTGACGGCGGACAACCTGCACATCGAAATCAAGACGCTGCTTGCGGGTTTGTCCGTCGGCGGGCTGGCGCTTGGCCTCGCGGCGCAGGACACGGTAGCGAATATGTTCGGCGCGGTGGCGATTCTTTTGGACAAGCCGTTTCGCATCGGCGACCGCATCCGGGTTGAAAGCGTGGACGGCATGGTGGAATCCATCGGCCTGCGCAGCACGCGCATCCGCAACCTCGACGGCCATCACGTAACCGTGCCGAACAAACTGATGGGTAACGCCATTATCACCAACATCACGCGCCGCCCGGCCATCAAGACGGAGATGAACATCGGCCTCACCTACGACACGCCGGTGGCAAAAGTGAAACGCGCGACGCTGTTGCTGGAGGAAATTTTTCAATCAAACCCAAAGACGACCGACCTCATCATCAGCTTTAATAAATTTGCCGACTCGGCGCTGAATATATTCGTCATCCACGTCTGGAACGGCACGGATGTGAAGGTGCATTTCGCGGAGATGCAGGCGTTGAATTTGCAGATCAAGGAGCGGTTCGACGCGGAGAAAATCGAGTTCGCGTTCCCGACGCAGACGGTATTTGTGAAATCTGAAAACGGAAAATGAATTGTCACTACCCCGCGGCTGCGGCTTAATTTGACCAATGGATTCCATCACCAACCTCATCTGGCACGACGGAAAGTTGCTGGGCATTGACTGGACGGTCTGGAAAATCGTCGGCTGGCTGGGCAACGCGATTTTCTTTTCCCGTTTCATCGTGCAATGGTATGCCACGGAAAAGCGGAAACAGGTCGTCGTGCCGCAGGCGTTCTGGTGGTTGAGCCTCGTCGGCTCGCTCACGCTGCTGTGCTATTCCATCCACAAGCGCGACTCCGTTTTTATCGCGGCCTACGCCTTCACTTGGATCCCCTACATCCGCAGCCTGATGATCCACCGGCAGCACAAGGCGGCGCACACCAGCTGTGCAGGCTGTGGCAAAAAAATTCCGCCGCAGTCGAACTATTGTCCGAACTGCGGCGGGAAGGTGGTTTGAAGAAAATTACTTCTTCGGCGCGGCTGCCGTGCCGGCGGGCACACCGGGAACCGGCGCGATACCGTATTTAGTGAGCACCGGCTTGAATTCCGGGTGCTTCTCACCATAGGCCACGACTTCGTTCACGAAATTCATGACTGCGCCCTGGTTTTGGTTGAAGGCGTTGATGAGCTGTTGCGCCTGCGGTTTGACGGTCTCCAGATCTTTGCCGGCGACGCTGGCCTGACGATACAAGAATACCGTGAGCGTGCCGCTCACGACGACCAGCGCGACGAGTTGCGCAAACAGCTGGCTTTTCAAAGAGGCGATTTCAGAGTTGGAATCGTTCATAAAATTATTTGGTCACGCCGGCGGGTTTCGGTTGCAGCAGCGCAATGGCTTTGGCGAGTTCAGGCGCTTTCGCCGTGGCGTTGTAGTTGACAACGTCATTCAGCAGCGCATTGACGCGCATGATGTTGTTGTTGGCGGCGGCGGCGCCGAGGGAAAGCTGGCGCAGTTCGCGTGTCCGGCTCATGCTCATCAGCGCGAAGACCACGCCGAGGATCACCAGCACGGCCAGCACAAAATTCAGCAAGGTTGTGGTCGTGTCATTTTTCATAATTGAGGCGGAAATCTAGCCAATCACCCGCGAATGTCCACCTTGTTTTTCCAAAAAATCCGTATCCATCCGCACCGGTCCGTGGTTTAATCGCCGCATGAGAATCCACTTCCTCGGCGCGTCCCGCACCACCACGGGCTCGATGTATCTCCTCGAAGTGAACGGCAAAAATCTTTTGCTCGAATGTGGATTGTTTCAGGGCCATCGCGAAGAAACCACGCAGCGCAACACCAATTTCCCTTTCGACCCGCGCACGATTGACGCCGTCGTCTTGAGCCACGCGCACATCGACCATTGCGGCAATCTGCCAAACCTCGCCAAGCGCGGTTACGATGGCCCGATTCACGCCACTGAAGCCACGCGCGATTTGTGCAGCCTCATGCTGATTGACTCCGCGCACATCCAGGAGCAGGACGCCATCTTCGTTTCCAAATGGCGTGCGAAAAAACATCTCCCGCCCGTCGAGCCGCTCTACCGCGTGCCGGATGCGGAGAAGGCCGTGAAACAATTCGTCGGCCATGATTACGAAAAAAGTTTTTCGCCCGTGGACGGCGTGAACGTCACTTTCCGCGACGCCGGCCACGTCCTTGGTTCCGCGCAGGTGATTTTGGATGTGCAGGAGAAGGGCCGTAAATTCCGCTGGCTCTTCAGCGGCGACGTCGGTCGCGGCGGCGATAATCTATTGCGCGATCCCGGCGTGACCGACGGCGTGGACTACCTCCAGATCGAATCCACCTACGGCAATCGCGAACATGCCATCCGCACCGATGCCGAGGCCACCGTTGCCAAGTTCGTCGGCGAAACCATCGCGCAACGCGGCAAAATAATTATTCCCGCTTTTTCCGTCGGGCGCACGCAACAGATTGTTTATGTGCTGCACGAACTCGTCTGTGCCGGCAAGTTGCCACGCGTTCCTATTTTCGTGGACAGCCCGTTGAGCGCCAAGGCCAGTGATGTTTATTCACGCCACCGCGACATTTTGCGTCCCGACCTCGACGCCACGCTTTGCGGCGGTGAACGTCCGTTTGAGATGGGCAATCTCACTTACATCGCCGACGCCGAGGAATCCAAAAAGCTCAACGACCGCAAGGAACCCATGATCATCATCAGCGCCTCCGGCATGTGCGAAGCAGGGCGCATTCGCCACCATCTCAAGAACAACATTGCCGACAAAAAAAATCTTCTGCTCTTCATCGGCTACTGTGCCGAAGGCACGCTCGGCTCAATGATTGTGAATGGCAAGACGCCCGTGAATATTTTCGGCGATCCCTGCGATGTGCGTGCTCAAGTGGTATCCCTCGACACTTATTCCGGCCACGCGGACAAGAATGAATTGAAGAGCTACGTCCAAAAACTTTCCGGCAGCTTCAAAAAAATCTTCTGCATCCACGGCGAAGAACCGCAATGCCTCGCCCACGCGGAAACCTTGCGCGGGATGAAACCGCAAGCCGAAGTCATCGTGCCGGAATACAAGCAGGCGGTGGAGATTTGAAACAATGAAAATGAATGCCGCCCCTCAAATTTCAGGTCTCGATAGAAAACTTCTCGCCGGTGTCAGCAGCCCAGCCAAGCCGCTCTCCACTGCCGACTTTGTCCGCATCCGCGCCCGCACCCGGAGAAAAACTGTCCCGCAGGGACAACTGAGAATAGCCCGGCGTTTCAACGCCGGGTCGCAGGCGCAGACCGACGAGTCCCGGAGGGATAGTATTCATTCGCCTGACCTCCAGTAAATAAATCTCGAAAATACCCATAAAACAATTGTTAAATAAGGGTATAAAGCGCATTGCGCCCGCCTGCCTTCAATCCACCAAAATCAACCTCAATAGGTTCTAAAAAGTCGGATGTGGCAACCACTGGCAACCGCTTCTTTGTATAATAACCTAACCAATCAACTTTCGAATTTTGAGTTGAAGCGAATAAGCTGGCTGGCTCATGGTAAAAATTCTCCGCTTAATCGTAAAAACTAAGATTAGTTGTAATGCGGTTACCACCGGGGCTGTCTTTTGCCGAACATAAACTAACCACTAAGTTAAGGCCAAACCTGTTTTTGGGTAGGACATCCTAACCGCACTACAGCAACATGTGATTGTTCACTTGCCGACGCGCCATCAAGTGATGGCTGTGTCGGGGTGTTCTTATTCTGGCGGCGTTTGGTCGCAGCCCAGATGAACAAATAATAATATGAAATTAGATTAAATCGGCTTTGCCACCGATTCTAAACCGAGACCATTCTGATTTTACTGATCTTATGATAGCCGTTTTCAGAACAAAGGCCTTTGCCATCATCTTCCTCGCTTCCCTGACCGCGCTGCATGCCGCAGAAATTTATGTCGCCCCCACCGGCAACGACGCCAATTCAGGCACCGATCAGAAACCTTTGCTCACCATTCAGGCGGCGGTGAACCAGATGGTAGCCGGCGACGTCTGCCTGATCCGGGCTGGAACATATCGTGAGGCAGTAAAGATTCAAAAGTCTGGGTCGCTGGGGCGGCCGCTTCGTCTCCAAGCGGCGCCGGGCGAGAAAGTCGTTCTCGACGGCACTGAAACCGTCACAGGCAAGTGGGAAAAATGCAAAAGCGATATTTACAAAATCAAAGCGCCAAAAGGCGTTCAGCAGCTTTTTGTCGGCGACCAGATGATGACGGAGGCGCGGTGGCCCAATATGCGGTTCGACCAACGTTTTGAGCGGAACTGTTGGGCGAAAACCGAGCTGGGCAGCACCCACGGTAAGCTGGTCAGCCGGGAAATCGCCGACAGCGGCATTGACTGGACGGGCGCGATGGCCTGCCTGAACGTGGCGCATCAATGGTGGACTTGGAATCGCCCGATTCTCCGGCATAAGGCCGGTTCGGACACGCTGGAGTATGACGCCGATTTGGTCGGTCTCTGCGATTTTGATCCGAAGATCACGAACCGCCCTGCCTGGCAAACCCCGGAGTGGCTCGCCAAGAAGTGGGGCGACGATTATTTCTATCTTTTCGGCAAACTCGAAGCTCTGGATATCGAGACGGAGTGGTTTCAGGATCAGACCAACGGCATGTTGTATTTCTACGCGCCCGGCGGCGTTGATCCTTCGACTTTGGAAGTGCGCTACAAAGCTCGCGATTACGCCCTCTACGCCACAAATCAAAATTATATCGAAATCAAAAGCGTCAATTTCTTTGCGACCACACTCCGGCTGGACGATTGCAATCATTGCGCGGTGGAAAATTGTGAGCTGTTGTATCCCACGTGGTCGCGGACAATCACAGAATACGATCAAGCGCGCCGCGAATCCGTCATCACCAAGGTCACCGGCGACAACAATACCGTGCGCCGTTGTTCGCTGGCCTATGCCAACAACCTCGGCCTTATGGTCATGGGGAATTCAAATCTCGTGGACAACTGCATCATCCACGATGTGAACTGGTCTGGCACGCTCATCTATCCGGCGCTGCAACTTTCTGCCAGCCCGCATCTCGGCGTGAACTGGTTTGACACGATTCAATATCCGCCGACCGAGCGCACCATCGCCAATTCCGAGGTAACCTCCTACGGCAACATCGCGAGTCACAACACGCTCTACAGCGCCGGCAGCGCGCTGCTGGTCTATCAGGCGGCGGACAGCGTAGTGACCTTCAACCATATTTATGACGGCGGCAAAGCCTGCAAGGATGTCTCGCTCATCTACGGCTGCTGGCCGTTTTCGCACGACAGCGTCGTGAGCTACAACTGGGTGCATGGCTGCGTCACGGACGGCTGGTCGGGTGTGCCCGGAACCGGCGGTATCGGCATCCGCGCCGATGACCAGTCGCGCCACAATATTTTCCATCACAACGTCGTCTGGGATTGCGGCGAAATCGGCATCACCATGAAAGGCGAGGACAACCTCTGTTACAACAATACCGTCTTCGGCATCGGCACGGCGGCCAAGCCCCAGATGGACATCCTGCTTGAAACCAATGCCGAACCAGTGAAAATCTGGGCGGTGCGCTGGCCACAGTTGCTGATGCAAAACCAGTGGTCGGAAATCGTGAACAACGCCGGCTGCAACCTCACTTCAAACCATTCGCCGAACGCGCAACGGCCGAACAGCGCCTATGTTCATAACAATTTTCGAAATCAAGACGTGCGTTCGCTGCTGAAAGATCCCGAGCATTTTGATTTTCGCCCGGCGGATGGCTCGCCGCTGATTGACGCTGGGGTGGCTTTGTCAGGGGGTTACACCGACGGCTTCAAAGGCCGCGCGCCCGACTTGGGGGCGTATGAATCCGGTGGTGAAAACTGGAAGCCCGGAGCGGACTGGCAGGAATCATTCATGATTCCAAAATGATTGCTATGCCAACTTGTTTCTTTGGCTAAGATATAGTCCCTGCCTGTCAGTGCTTGGGCACGAGTTGCTTCAATAAATCCAAAATTAGCGCGTTAAGCGCCACGGCTCGATCAGGAGTCGCCGCTTCGGTGTAGCAGCGTAACTCCGGCGCGTTGCCAGATGGACGTAAATGGATGACTTCCTCGTTTGCGAACGTTGCACGCAGGCCGTCCGTGCGGTTAATTGCGGAAACCTTGCCGCACAGCGAGCCGAACACTTTTTCAAGGGCTGTTAGGTCGGCAGTTTCGTTGCCGGAAGAAAATCGCGCGAGAATGGCGCGACTGTTTTCGGTTGGAAAATTTTCCAGACGGTCGCTGGCGGTAAAACGCGCTGGCAATTCGGCAACCAGTTGGGAAACCTTCCTCCCGCGCTGCTTGGCCGCCAGGAGAATTCCGAGGATCACGATCACGGCATCGCGTGTGGGCAAAGCGTGTAGAGTTTTGCCCCCAAGCATAATATTCGAGTTGAGCAGAAAACCACCATTGGCCTCGTAGCCGACCACAATCTTTGCGCCGGCGCGACAGGCTTCGTTCATAGAGGCAATGACGTAAGGCGAGCCAATGCGTGTGCGCCGGACAGTCGCGAACCATCCGCATTTTTCCACGGCGCTATTGCAGCTCACCGGTAAGCTGATGGAATCTGCGCCAAGAAACCGCGCACACAGAATTCCCGCCACGTCGCCGCGCAACCACTCACCGTATTCATCGCTGATCAGGGGGCGGTCACTATCCCCATCAGTCGAAACCAGCGCATCGAACTTGCCCTTGGCTACCCACTCGCGCGCCAGTTGCACGTCTTCACTTCGTATGGCTTCAGTGTCAACGGGAATGAATTTCTCCGAACGTCCCAGCGGCGTCACGTCAGCGCCGAGCCCGGCAAGTATTTTCACCAATACGTCGCGGCCAACTGCTGAGTGTTGATAGACACCGACGCGCATGCCTTTCAGGGAGTCACGCTCAATAGCATTTAGAAAGCGGGCAATATAATGATCTCCCGCATCACCAACAATGACTCGGCGCGATAGCGAAGGTTTGGCAAAGCTTCCAGCGGAGTCAAAAAGCGCATCGTTCAACTCGACGATTTGTCCCGTAATGCCTGATTCATCCTCCTTGAGCACCTCACCAGTGGCTTTGTTGAACTTGATCCCGTTGCGGTCGTCGGGAATGTGGCTGCCCGTGACCATGATGGCGGGGATTTTCCGTTCCAGGCCGAGCAAGGCAACGGCTGGCGAGGGGACTTTGCTGCAATTCAGAGGACGATAGCCCATGTCCTCGGCCGCGCGGCAAATGGCCTCCATCACGCGGTCGGTGCTGGGACGGAAATCGCCTGCGACCGCAACGGTTTCGCCGACACGTTTCAATTCGCCAACAGATTCGAGGTATTGGAGGAAGCCCTTGGTGTAAGCGTAGCAAACCAAGTCGGTCATTGCCGTGGCCAGGCCGCGGGCGCCACTCGTGCCGAAGACAACCCCGCTATCGGCCATGAGTTCGCGGATGTTTTTTTGCATAATGTGTGATGCCTCGGTGTCCAGGTGAAGGGTTCATCAACCCAGCAATGGTTCATTTTGTCGCGAAAGTCCAAACGTCACCCTTGACGACAGACTGATCCAGCAGCGTGGCGTCCACCCGCCAGTAGTAGGTTTGGCCACCGGATAATTTCGGCAGCGGGAAAACATTTTCTTCACCGTGAAAAGTTTTCTGTCCCGCTTGCTTCGAGGCGTTCTGCACGTCATCCTTTGCGGTGGAAAAATAAACCGTGTGTGCCACCGCGCGGTAGGCGGGCTTCCACATGAGCACGTCCCGCTCCGCCGGCACATTTTTCGCCAGATCGGGAACAATCGGATAGCTTGCCTTTTCTAATCTCTGGCCGGGAATCCAATAGACTGAATCCCCGCGATTGTAAGCGCCGATGTCGGACGTCTTACTGGTGAGCCCTTCAATCACAATGCCCCGGCCGATGATTTCGGTCGCGCTGGCGGCTGGACGAAAATCAAACCACGCCGGACTTACCAAATCTCTCGCGGCAATGAAATTCGTGTCGTTGTTGCTGAAGCAAGCCATCGGGCCGAGGGGTTGGCCAAACCACCAACCGTAGATCGAATCCGCCAAATTGTTGGCGACGGTGCTGTGTATGTTCCAGTTGTTTTTGACGGAAGGCATGAGGATTGCGCTTTTGATGGGGTTGTAGGCGCTGTGATTGAAGACGGTGTTGTTGACGCACCGGTTCGCCTGTTCCGGCGTCGGTTTATCCGCGTTCTTGATCTCGATTCCCGCCGCGCCCAAATCCCAAGTCACATTATGATCAATCGTCAGGCCGCAGGTCTTGTCATCTCCACGAATGCCGAGGCCGCCGCCCCATTGCAGTGGCGGCGTGCCGGAATAACCAGCATACACCCAGTTGTGATGCAGGCGCGTGCCGGAGCAAAACTCCCGCTGGGTGTAGAGCGCGGAAGTGTCCTTGTTGCCGCCGTAGCAGGAGAGAAACGCGTCATGCAAATCGTTCAGGTAAAAATCATTCGTCGCTTGCGCCAACTGCACCAGAACGCCGCCACTGCGATAAATGGTATTCTGTCCGACGATGTTGCGGCCTGCTTTTCCGGTCATCGCGGGCCACGCCTTGCTGACCTGTAGCGGCGGATAAGCCAGCGACGAGTTGTAGCAAAAGTCGTGAAAGACATTGTTCTCAATCTGATTATCAAAGCCGTTGATGTAGAGCGCCCCCAGCGCGCCGAAAGCGAAGGTGTTGTTCACGACCTCGGAATTGTCCGCCTCAATCGTGGGATAGATTGTGTCCGTCCCTGCGCCCACGCCCGTTTGTCCTTTCGGCAG
>CAIKKJ010000020.1 GCA_903827955.1 uncultured Verrucomicrobia subdivision 3 bacterium | reverse complement strand
TAGAGTTTTTGCCGGCGGCTCAAGCTGCACACATTGACGTTTGGCTGTATCTCACACCGCCGAGCGAAATTAGCCCCGAGCCTTATACTACAAACTACATTGCGTGGGCCACTGTGGCGGCAAGACTCGCCCAGACGTATCCCGTCCTGAAAGCTCTGGCAATTGACGATTTCAACGGCAACGAAAATCTATTCACAGCAAACTATGTGAGCAACATGGTAGTCGCTGCCCATGCTATCAACACGAACTTGGTGTTCCTTCCAGTGAACTACGACTTCACCCACAATGGAATTGCGTCGTTTTTGACCAAAGATATTTGTCCGGCATTTGCAGGTGCGTATGGTCCGTTTTGCGGGGGTGTCATTTTTCCTTATCTGAATTGGACGAACAAAGATGATTACAGCGATGAACTTTTTCAAATCTCTAACAATACTGCCATCATGCGGGGCGAAGTGAGCCAGTTCGTTGTGAATTTTCCTTCCAACACCCGCTCGCAAGTGGGGGATTTTTCCGCGCTGATTCAGACCATTACCAACGTGACGGGTTTTCCCAATGCCCCTTATCCATTTCCCATCCGAGTTTGGGACGACTACAACGGCGCGACGACCGGCTACCATCAATTGCAGGTGCTCGTGGATGGTGTGGTGGTGTGGGAACACGATGTGAGCGGCACTAATGGGGTGCAGGATCTCAGCCTGAATCTGCAAGCCCAGCTCCAGGGTAAGGTCACCGCCACGCTAACGGTGCGCGTCTATGATGCCAAGGTGGTTTCCAATTTTCATGTGCTTGCATCGATTAACCTTCCCGCCGGCCACTGGACAAATATCGAGACCGGCAGTTTTTTTGGGACCGGCACTTATTATCCCGGCACGCCTGGATTGAATGTGCCACTCATCACAATGATCTACGACGGCGGTTACGGTAGTGGCACGAACTATTGGGGGCCGACAACCAATTATGTTCTCAAAGCCAATCTGGTAGCGCGAAGGGCCATGCGGTATCAACTCGCGGCGGGAATCATTCAATACAAAATGGATAAATCCACCAGTAGCGGCCAATTCCCGATCGTCCGAAAGTTGTATGGACAATGGTTATACGGTCCGCAGATTACAACAATCAACCGGCTGACTGAGGCAAGCCTTTCTTTGGGTGGAGCTGGCGGTGACCCGAATATTGGCTACGAAATCCAGAGGTCTGATTTCATAAATGCGTCCCCTAACCCGTGGACTTCTATCACGACAAATTTTTTTGATCGGAACGGTAATTTCACCAACAATGGGATTCCAACTACGGGGCAGCCAAGTCAGTTTTACCGGGTTTTCGTTCCTTGAAACTCAAAAATGGCTGACAAGGTGTCAGCATCCCAGTCGCCCCACCGCTTGCGTTTTAATACTCTAAATGCGAGGGCTTTTGAACACCCTCAACCGTAAATTCCAATTGCGCACCCGCATCGTTCCACACCCCCGCGCTGTTGCAGGCGGTGACGAAGAAATGGTAACGGCCGGCGGGGAGTTGGCCATAATTCGCCGAACGCTGTCCGCCACCGGCCACCCAGTCATTGTCCACTTCATTCAGGCGGTATTTCCAGCGCACATTTTCCGGGGCCACGAAACTCAACGCCGCGATTCCAATTTCGATTTTGCGATAACTTGGCGGCAGCCGGAGCGGATCTTCCGGCGATAATGATTGCTCGCGACCGTCCACCAGCACGCGCTGAATCTGCACGACTGGTGGAATGCGGTTCACGCGCACTCGCCCCGGGTGAACCACCGCCATGCCTGTTCGCATCGTAAACCAGATGCGGCCGTCGCGGCTGCGCAGCGCGCCCGGCGCATAACCATAACTCGCCTGTAGATTGGGCAGGGATTCGTCACGACCATAGACAATCGAATGAACACTTTCAGTTTGATCTGCCGCCGCCCGTTCCAATTCCTTTAGACTCACTTGAAAAATCCCGTGGTCTGAACCAATCCATAACGATCCGGCGTCATCCGAGACCATTTCGCAAATTCCGTCGTCGAACAGCCCACGCGATGAGTCAACATGGTCAAATTTCCCATCGTGTAACCACCCGATCCCGCTGCCAGCATAGCCGATCATCAAACCACCACCCGTCGGCGCATGCAAACAGCGGATGGGTCGGCGCGGTGAGATGGTGCGTGCGGTCTCGTCGGCAATTGTATTGCCATCAACACGCAATAAATAACCGTCAAAAGTGCCCGCCCAGATTCCGCCTCGGGCGTCTTCCGCGAACGCGCGGATGGACCGGCTGCCGGGAGGCTGGGTGAAGTCCGTGAGCTTGCCGTTACTCAAACATTGCAAACGGCTGGGAGCGGTCAGGCCAATCCAGAGGTTGCCCTTGCTGTCCTGAAATAAAGAGTTCACGGTTTTCGAAGCCAAACCGTCGGCAGGCCCCAAATAGGTGAACCGGTCATTCTGCCAATGCACCAAGAAACCATCGCGGGTTCCAATCCATACCCCATCCCGACCATCACTGGTAACACAAGTGGCGTGGCCGCCAGTCCAACCGTCCACTGCGGAGTAAAATTTCCATTTCCCATTCACCTGCCGCTTCAAGCCGCCATTTTGCGAGGTCGCCCACACGGTTCCCGACGCATCCTCGCAAACCGACCTCAAGGCTTCCGCCGGCAAACCAGACTCCAAGCCTTGCAACTCTAGCACGCGGGGACGCAACCGGTTCAATCCGCCGCCGCCGGTGCCCAACCAGATGCTACCTTCGCGATCCTGTCCGATACTTAAAACGTCGCTATGCGAAGTCTCCACCGACACCATGTTTGTGCCGTCAAAACAAAATAATCCTCCGGCAGTCGTTCCCACCCACAATGCTCCTTGCTTGTCCTCAAACATGACCGAGGGCACCACACCCGTGCGATTTGGCGCGATCCGGCCTAGTTCAACGGGCATGCGGTCTTCCTTGAACTTGAGCAAACGCAATCCGGCAATAATCCACATTCCGCCATCGTGTGCGGCCTGAAAACGCACTTCCGGTTCTGTGAAATTCGGCAACGCAACAAATTCGTTCGTCCGAAATACGCCGATATTTCCTCCCTTCGAAAACCAGATGTTTCCTGCCGCATCGGCCGCTACAGAGCAAGGCCCATTTCCAGGCGGGCCGCTTAAATGTTTCACCACGCCGTGGGCAATGTTGCACACCCAACCATTCACATAACCGATCCATATCCCACCTGCTTGGTCCGCCGCCAGCGAGGTTGGACGAAAGTTCGGCAACCCGTCCGCCGTGGTCAAAACATTCGTGCGGTTGCGTGAAAGCTCAATGACCACGCCTCCTTCCGCCGCGAGCCAAAGATTATCACTGCCATCCAGAAGCATGGTGCGAATGAGCATATCTGACCGCGAGGGAATGGCCGGAAGCTGAATTCTTTGAAACTGCAGGCCATCGAAACGTGCCAGCCCGTTGTGCGTGCCAATCCAAAGATAGCCATCCGCCGATTGCGCCACACCGGTGACATTATTGTCGGGCAAGCCGTGTTCCGTCATCCAAGTGCGCGCGAACCACGGAGAATCCTCGGCAGCCACTGTCAGGATTGTGACAACGCTAAATGTGATCCATAACGTCGCGCGAAATAGGAATTTCAACTGGCCGAACACACCTTGACTCTATGCAATTTTCAAAGTTGAGCAAGCCGTGTGTGGGCGATAATTGAGAGTTTGAATAACGGAAGAGCGACAGGGTTCATCAGTTAGTTCTTTGGTTGAAAAACTCCTCCTCCGACTTCAGCATGCCGCAGACCACCGATTTCCGCTACTGGAAAGCCCAAACCTACGAAGGCGGCATCTGCACGCCGTTGATCTTTCAGTGGCCGGCAGCAATTCAGACCCCCGGTGAATTTCGCCGGGAACCAGGCCATGTGATTGATCTGATGACCACCATATTGGAAGCAGCCCAGGCTCCGTTTCCGAAAACATTCGCCGGGCAGCCAACCACTCCGCTAGCGGGGCGCAGCCTATTGCCTGCGTTTGCCGGTCAACCCATTAAACGCGACGGTCTGTTCTGGGAGCATGAAGGCAACATGGCGGTGCAGATGGGCGATTGGAAGGCGGTTAACAGCATGGCCGGCGGCGGTCACTGGGAACTTTACAACCTCGCCGAAGATCGCACCGAAATGCACGATATCTCCGCCCGCGATCCGCTCAAACTCAATGAACTAGTCAGTGCCTGGGAATCCTGGGCGAAGCAAGCCAATGTCCTGCCGGCACCTAAATTGCCTGACGGACGGGGCAAGGCAAAAATCGGCCTGCCCGCTCCAACACAGAACCGAGCCGGTAAACCAGCAAGACTCGCTGCAGTGATTCGCCCTAAAAAAATCCGCCATCCTGCTTTCATTAGCCGGAGCCACGCTTGTTCACGCCACCAGCTAGCCGAATGTTGGCGGACGCCATGGGGCGCGGCGATATTTCGACGGTGGGCGGGAAGCAGGGCGAGACGCCGCATCTGGACCGGCGGGCGGCGGAAGGCACACGCTTCAGCCAGTTTTACTTCTCAACTGATTGTGTCGGTTGCCATTGATTGCCAGAAACGACTTTTTTCACCCCATTGGTGCAGATATTCGGGGATTGCAAAACAGTGGCCATATAACTCATTCCGCCCTTATATTTCAAGTGTCTATTGGGTTTTGATGGAGATTTTCCGCATGGTTTCCGCCTTGTTGATACCGTCCGGCACGAACTTCGGCGACGTTTTTTGGAGAGCAGAAAGTTCTGAACCGGACCGTGGAACCGGTGCCGGCACCGGTCGTGAGTTTTTGTCTGGTCTGCGGCTGCCATCTGGCACCGATGAGGGCGGCGAGGCTGGCGCTGGTGGCGCTGGGATTGACCCATTCGGTCACCGTCCAACTCGACACGGATCCTAAGCCGAGAGTGGCATTGTTGACGGTGGAAACAATGGGGCCGGTGCCGCCATCGGCCCCGGAAGTGAGATTGAGCGCTTTGCCTGCTCCGCCAACTCCCGTTCCGGCGGCCCCGTGGTAATCGGTGGCGACACTGCTGGAATTCACCATGTTCAGCATCACCCCGGAGGCCGTGTCCGTGGTTGTGGTGCCGGTGTCTTCAAAGTTGAAGCGAAACTTCAAGGTCTGCGCCGACGCCAGTGAGGTCGTCAGCAGTCCCGCCAATAGCAACACGGCACACCACACATTTGTAAGCGTCCGAATGGTCGTTGTCTCGAATTGTTCTTCTGTTTTCATAGGTCGATGGTTGTGAGTTTTTGGTTTCAGGTGCGAAATTGAATTGAGTTAAAACCGCCGGCTGCGAGCCGGCACCGTGTTGGGCAATGAAAAGTGGTTCATGGGAAAAGAATCCACCATGAGGCTCAAAACGACCAACACTCTTTCGGATAGATTTTTTACGGCGTAACAGTGCCTCGTAACGCAAAGTCACGAACCTTTTGGTGGCACGAATTGGCCGTAGATCTGCCAGAAGGCAACCGTTGCGGCTCGTCAGCGTGCCACGCGCAAAAGGTGCGTCAAAACTTGCCAATGATCTTCAGTCGGACAAGCATGACCATTTTCCCACTATCGCACCGTCCGAACTGAAACCACAAACTTTTGCGCCACTTCCGACTGGGACAGGTCAGCCTTGATGCGTGCCAAGTGAAGCTTGGTCACCTATCCGACCTCAAACGCAATAAGTATCGACAGGCTTGGAGATTATGGATGAATAGCAAAGGCACCGATTTTGAGCCGATCTGAATTGAATCGGGCTTTGGTGCTGGTCCGAAAAGAAGGTCGAACATCCGAACGATTTTATTGCTGCCAACCTTGCACCCATTTCATCGCATCAGTCAACTCCTCCCACCTCATCGTAAAACTGCGCTTAGTCAACACCGCCTCCATCACTACCAACTCAATCAGGTGCTTGGGCTGTTCTGGATCAATCACCCTCGCTACCAAAAAATGCTTCTCCTTTTCTTGAGGATTCACCGCCGTCCATTTGCTCAACCTCAGCTTTTTTGGGTTCAGTGGTCGGTTGGATTGCGTCACACTTTTAGTTTGGAATGAAATGGCCCGACCGCGAACAAAAAAATTGAGCTCAAAAGCAAAAGGCGTATTGTCTGAATCACTATGAAACCGAATGCGGCGGCGCATCCAGTCCGTCACAGTGCGAACACCAATACCAAAGTGGGCAGCGATTTCCTTTTTGCTGTGCCACTTCAGTCCGTTCTTTTCTTCACTCATACTTCGTTTTCCGGCAGCACCACCCTCTCGCCCGGAGAGGCATTATTGGTCACTGCTCGGCAGTTGAGAGCTCGGCTCTCGGTTCCAAATAAACATGACTCGGGAAAAAGTGCGATAGCACAGGAGGCTGGCACGTGATCAGTCCACGTGTTTTGAAAAATCTGAATTAAAAATCCCAACAAATCAGAAATCGTGTCCACCTGTTTTGAAAGTGAATTCTGGCGGCGGGAGTCGGCTTAAATTAGCCTATTTGCGATTCTTGGTGAATCCACCGGCGTTAGCTTCCGGTTTATGACTCGCGATATCTGCGTTTTTTCTTTCGCTCTTGGAATTTTTTCTCGTCCGCTTTTGACAATGCTGGCGTGATGTTCGGGTTTTGAAAAATACGCCGCAGCCGGTTGTCCCAGTCAGGATTCTGGAGCAGATAAATCCATTCCGCTATCGGCAACACCTTGCGGTCCCAACGCAACCGCCAGACAAAATATTGGCGCTGCACTTCGAGAAATGCGGCCAGACCAAATGCTTCGTCGAACATTTTGTCCGCTAGTATGAAGTCAATTTCCCGCATGGTCGCAGGCTTGGACTTTTTTCTGACTTCCCTGATTTGCTCGCCCGAAAGGTCAAACAGCATTGGACCTAGTTCTTTCCATGAGCCAGCTTTCGCTTCGACTTTCCATTTCAAGCTGGTCAACAAATCCCGGATCGACAGAAGTTGTTTTTCACTGTTGTGATCAACGCCTGCTGCAAGTTTCTGATTGATGCGTGTCACTGGACCGACAGGAATGTTTTCAAGTTTCCTGACCAGCCCTTCAAAAAAAGCGAGCAGACCGAGCTTGGGATAGCGGCGATCAATGTGCTGCATCACTCCTACAAGATGTTCAAAATTCACCTTCCTGATTCCGATCGCTTGTCCAAGTTGACTGACAGCTTTGGTCAGCCGGTTTAGTTCGTCAATCGTCGGCCACGAGTCCAGGGAAGAAACGCCAGCGTAGGGGATTTTCACAAGCGGCTGTAGTTGCTCCAGGCGTTCACCAAGCCGGCACGATAATTCTTTGCGAGCGGCCCTATTTGCCGCTGGCGACCGGTTTTCGACGGGCTTGGACTTTCTGACAGGCACTAAACGAAGATGCCGTCTGAGGTGCTAGTTGAAAAGATTGAAAACGCTCGGCGCGGCACCGCGCCGGTTGTTAGCGTCTCAGCTTCGTATCGTGTTTAGGGCATACTCACGAAATATGCGCCAAGGCGCATATTGACAATATATCGGGAATAACGCATATTGACCGTCATGAAGACACTGGCCCGTGATGCCCGTCAACTCGGCAACCTGATCCGCAACGCTCGCAAACAGCAGGCGATGAGTCAGAAGGCGCTGGGCGACCGCGCTGGTCTGCGTCAGGAAACCATCTCGTTATTGGAAAACGGGAATCCTGCGGCGAAGATGGAAACCGTGCTTTCGGTCCTGGCCGCCCTCAACCTCGAACTCCAAGTCGTTACCCGCTCCAAAGGCGGATACCTTGCTGACTGATGCCACGCCCGCGCCAACATATCCCGTTGCAGGTTTTGCTGAACAACCATCCGGTCGGTAGGTTGGAGAAGGAATCCTCTGGTGCGATTCATTTCCGTTATGACGAGAGCTGGCTCGCGAAGGGTGATGCTATTCCGGTGTCCCTGTCCTTGCCGTTGCGTGAGGATGCCTATCGTGGTGAGCGGGTGACGGCGGTCTTTGAAAACCTACTGCCAGACTCCGATGTTTTACGACGACGGATTGCTGAAAAGGTTGGCGCACGCGGCACGGACGCCTACAGCCTGCTTTCTGAAATCGGGCGGGATTGCGTCGGAGCGTTACAATTCATTCCTGCCGGGGAAGAGCCGCCAACGAAGAAATCTGAAGTAGCCGGCAAGGCGGTCAGCGACCGCGACATCGAGCAACTGCTGGCCAACTTGGCGCGGGCTCCGCTCGGCTTGGATCGCGAGCAGGACTTTCGCATATCGGTCGCTGGCGCACAGGAGAAAACGGCACTGCTACGGTTCAAGGGGAAATGGCTGAAGCCGGAAGGCACGACGCCAACCACGCACATCTTGAAACCGCAGATTGGATCGCTGCCCAATGGCTTGGATTTGTCCAACAGCGTCGAGAATGAATTTTATTGTCTGCGTCTCATGTCTGCCTTTGGTCTGCCCGTGGCCGCTGCGGAGATGAAATCATTTGGCAAAACCAAAACCCTCGTCGTCGAACGTTTTGATCGGCGTTGGGTTGATAAAAAACAATTGCTGCGACTGCCGCAGGAAGATTGCTGTCAGGCTTTGGGCTGCCCGCCCAGTCGCAAATATCAGAACGAAGGCGGTCCGGGCATCGTGGACATTCTAAAATTATTGAAAGCCGCTGATGCTCCCGCCGAAGACCAACAGCTGTTTTTGAAATCGCAGATCATCTTCTGGTTGATTGGAGCGACAGACGGTCACGCCAAGAACGCCAGTATATTCTTGGGACCGGAAGGTCGCTTCCAGCTGACGCCGTTCTACGATGTATTGTCGGCGCAACCGAGTTTGGACAGTCGTCAGATTGAGCGTAAGCAGATGAAGTTGGCCATGTCAGTGGGAGACAGCCGGCACTACCGCGTGGATGAAATTCGTGGTCGTCATTTTATTCAGACTGCGATGCGCGCCGGCCTGTCGCGTCGGGTTGCGGAAGAGACGTTGGATGCGGTGGCCACAACAACCGAAGCTGCGTTTGATTTGGTAGAGGCAAAACTCCCGGCTGGATTTCCCAGGAAGATTCACACGTCAATCAAAACGGGAGCTTTGCAGCGGATGAAACTGATGGGCGCGGATTGACCATAAATTATTCGCTCGAACTAGGGCAGTAACGGGCGTAGATTGGCAGCGAAGACGGCTGAAAAGCCGGAGACAGTTTTTAGTGACAATTAGTGACACGGAATCCGCCTTTTGGCACCCGTTTACGCCCAAGTGTCAAAAATATAGACGGCGTTAAGTTGCTGATATGAGCGTAGATGGGCATAATCTGGCAAAAGAATTAACGATTCGATTCCCTTCACCCGCTCCATTGATAATCAAGCACTTACAAATAAGTGCAAGTAAAGTGCAAATAAAATTAGCTTGGAAATAATTAATCTGATTGGCTTCCAATAGCCCACCAAATCAGAACGAGAGAGATCCAAGAGTAGTGATGATTGTCGCCCCAGGTTGCAAAAAACCATCAATGCAACGAAAAGCCATCCTTGCTATCGAAGAGCACGACGCGCAGATGGTTTTCCTTGAACTCCACGGTCTCCGTCCAGTGCTGGGACCAATCATCCGGTTTGCCGCAGTCATTCAGCTCCACCTGCACCACATGCGAACCGGAGGTGACCGGGAGCCGCACCACCGCGATGCTGGATCCGTCCTTCGAGATGCCTTTGGCCTGATACGATTGCTCATGCACAGTCTGGCCGTCCACTTGAACTCGTAACCGGACGGGCACGCGTTCGCGGGCCACGTTGAACTGGGCACGCATCTGCGGCTGCCGGGCATCAAGTTCCTCCTTCGTCAATTTACGAGGGGCGACGATGTTTCCGTGGTGATTAAAGGAAATGACCAGTTCCGGTTCTGGCGAATGCGGTGTGCGATACGGCAAGGTGCTGCCCAGCCACGTCGCGGTGCCAAGCCCGAGCGCAAGTCCGAGTGCGGCGAAGATGGGCAACGCGCGCTGGCGGATGGTTGGCGAAGTGGGCGCGGTTGGGTTCGCGCGGAAGTTTTCCGCGACCCGGACCAGTTCCGCGCGGCGCGTGCGATCCAGGTGAACAAGATGAATGCGCGATGCGTCCGCCTTCTTGGGATCGAAAGCCGGCGGGCGCTGGCCGACAAGCCGCTGCTCGAACCATTGGCAGCCATCGCGGGCCACGGGATCGGTGGTGCCGCAGGCGATGACTAAAATTCCTTCGACGCCGCGGGTCAGAGGCCGTTCCAGCATCACCGCACTCACCCAACCGATGCACGGCACGCGCTCAATCCGAAAGCCGGGCAAGTCAGGCGAGGTGCCATCGGCATTCACGCGCAGGAATGCGGCGGCGGATTCATCGCAGCAGTAGGCGATGAATGGTTTTTCGCCGCGCGCTTTCGTGGCATCAATCCAGGCATTCAGCCGCTGCTCGACCGTGTGACTTGCAAGCACCGGTATGTTGATCGCCTGCGAATCGCACGCGCCGATGCACACGCCGCAGCCGATGCACAAATCGGGATTGACGTGCGATTGCACTTCAAATTTTCGGCCATCCTCGCGCGGCAGCATGGTGATGGCGTTGAACGGGCAATCCTTCCCGCAAAGCGTGCAGCCGAAACAGCGCGAGAGATCCACGGTAGCTGTCCATTCCGGAGTCTGGCGACGTTTGGCCATCCACCACGGCACGGTGAGCACGGTCAGACCGGTAAAAAGAAATAAAGCCCACAACGCGCCGCCGCCGAGCCGGTCGGTCAGTTGGAGCGGCCACAGATACCACCAGTCCATCGTGAACTTTTGAACCTTCACGGTCATCTCGGCGGGCACGGCGCTGATGGCCGGCAGCAACGCGGAGAGCAATGCAAGCGAGCCGACAATCCACCATGTCATTGCCCGACCGGTGAGCAGGCGGGCGCGGTTCACACGCATGAGGTGCATCCAGAGGCCGATGCCGATCGCCAGCGGCAGCAGCATGTGCGCGAAGAAAATCAGAAAGAACAGTAGCGACGGCACGCTTTCGTTGGTGAGAAACGAACGCGACATCGGCTCGGCGAAGATCGGCAGCACGTCCAGAAACCGCGCGGTGCCGATGGCGGCGTGCTGGGCACGCACGTCCCATACCAGCCAGTAACCCGTCCAGCCGATGAACCACATCAACGCCAGCATCATTATGCCCGCCACCCACGCGAGCCAGCGCGCCCCGGAAAAACGCCGCTGGCAGACGATGCGCGCGGTATGCAGCAGAATGAAGAACAGGCAGCCGTCCGAACTGTAGCGGTGCAGTGAACGCATCCACTGTCCTAGCCAAGAGTCGGTGCGGAGTTTTTCCAGCGCCGCGTAAGCTTGATACACGCTCGGCGGATACCAAATCAGCAGTGCGATGCCGGAGACGAGCGCGATGATGAGACTGGTGTTGGCCATCGCGCCGAGTTGGCCAAAGGGATTGAGCGCCGACGGCAAGAATCGTTCGACGAGCCGGTCGAGCCAGAGCCAGAAATTTTCCAGCGGGCGCAACAACGATTCGCCCCGCACGGCTGGCGCGGAAGCAGCGGCAGACTTAGCTTCCTTTTCTGCCGTCAACAACTGGGTGATAGGTGTTTCAGTCATGCGACTGAAATCACGGCGATTTTTCCGCGAGCAGCGTGCGCACGGCGGTGATCAACCACGAAGATTCGCGCTGGCTTAAAGACAGCCGGTAGGCGATGCGGCCTTCGCGATCGAGCAGAATGAACATGGCCGAGTGAACCAGTTCGCCCGTCTTGGGGTCGCGCGTGCGCGCGATGTTCAACTGATTCAGCAACGCATTCATTTCATCGGGCTGGCCGTTGAGAAAATTGAACTGCGCGGAATCAAAGTGATAGGCCTGCGTGATCATGGTGCGGAGTTCTTTCGTATCGGTCTCCGGGCTTAATGAGAACGCCACGACCGAAAGTTTGGCGCGTTCGGCAGGCGTGAGTTCGTCCAGCACGGTGCGAATCCCTTTCAACATCATCGGGCAGGTGGTGGTGCAAGTGGCATAAACCGCCGTGACGAGTGTGACGCGGCCCTTGAAATCGGCCAGCGTAACGGTTTGGCCGTCCTGATTCGTGAGCTTGAAGGCGGGCATGGGCAGCGCACTACGCAACGTATCGGCCGGGAAAGGTAATTCTTTTTGCGGTGGTTCCGGGTTGCCTACACCCGCGAGGCCGGCACCGAGCAAACCCACGAGCAGCAATGCCCCGCCCGCGAGCGGAATCACCGCGCGCCGACGGGTCTGCCACAATTCACGGATCTGCGCTCGCCAGATGAAGTAGATGATGCCCGCCAGCGGCAAGGGTTCGGCAATCATCGTCGCGACCGAAGTCCATTGCATCCAGCCGGTCTTTGGTTCGTATTGGAAGCAGCGAATGCGGAACTCTTCGAGGAAGCCGCCCATCGCCCCGCTACCGATCGGCGCAAAGGTCATGATCATCACGAAGGTTTCGTAAAAAACCAAAACGCAGAGCGCGAACGTTGCGAAACTGCCGCCGGACAGAATCCGGCTAAATCGCAGCGCGAAACGTTCCACCGGCCCCACTGTGATCGCTTGAGTCGTCATAAGTTTATTAGGATAGGCGAAGGTCGGTTAGTTCAACGCACCGGCCACACGTCAGCGAGCGCTTTCCAATTCGCGAAGTAATACACCGCGAAACTCAACAGGAAGATCACCGCGAGAACCATCGTGCCTTGCGTAGGGTGGGCCTCAGCCACCGTCGCACCACCCGCGAAACCGGGAGCCGGGGCAACGTGGTCATGACCAGGAGAGGTGCTCAACACTTTTGGCGTGCCCCAATCTTCCATGGATTTACCGGCGGCTATGCGTCGGCCAAAGAGCAGTGTGCCGACCGTCAGACCGACGTAGAGGAACAAGGCGATGAACGCCACGGTGCCGCCGATGCCGACCAGGGCGAGGAACAAGTGCGCGGTTGGTCCATAGATGGAACCACCGGCATCAATGTCCCAACTGCGCCGCGACACACCCATTGAGCCGGCGAACGACATGCCGAACGACATGATCAAAATGCCAAGGCCGAACAGATACGGCTGCAAACGGCAGAGCGGTTTCATGATGTATTCCCGCCGCCACAACAGCGGCACGACGTAGTAAGTCAGCCCCATGAAGGCCAGCGTGGTTCCGCCCACAACCGTGGCGTGGAAATGGCCCGGAATGCGGAGCGTATTGTGCGCAATGATATTGATCTGCTGCGTGCCCAGCGTAACGCCGGTGATGCCGCCAATGAAACCGAAGATGAGCAGCGAGAGAAAGAACGCGGAGAATCCGGGATTGCGCCACGGCGCATTCGTGAGCCAGCCGAACAGGCCGCGCACATAGCCTTTGCCGCGCATGGCGACTTCCACCGATGCCGGCACGGTGAACCCGTGCATCATCGAGGCGAGCACGGCGAGATACATCGCGTAGGACGTATTCCAGATTTTCCAACCCGCGCTGACGCCGGGGTCAACGAGCAAGTGATGCGCGGAGGCAAGATTGATGAACAAAATATAGAGCACGAACGCACTGCGGCAGACGGCTTCATTGAGCGGTTTTGCACCGGTGGTGATGGCGGCGAGGAAATACCACACCGCGACCATCGCGCAGACGTTCACTTGCTGCGACATGTGGCCGAGCCCCCACCAGAGGAGGCGATACCATTGCGGGTCGGGTTGAGCGCAAAGATGCAGCGAGTAGAGAAAGGTTGGCACCATGACAACCGCACCGTGCAAGAGGGTTACTACGGCGATGATGGCTGCCGCCGTCGCGCCGAAGACCACCAACGGGACGGAGCCTTCGTAGGTCTTTTCTTTCTTCGCGATGTAAAGCGTGGCGAAATAATTGCCAACCGCAATCAAGGTGCCCACGGCGACGAGAATGATGCCGAGATAAAACGCCGGATGCGCGAGCAGCGGCAGATAGGAACTCAACATCACGTCGGCTTTGCCCAAAAGGATCGTCACATCAACCATCACCGCGCCGACAAGCATCATGACCAGCGATATCCACGCGGTGAGGCGTGAGGCGAGCCTAACTTTCAACAAGGTAGTGGAGACGAAGTAGAGAATCGCCACCTCAAAGAACAGAATCCAGAAGATGAGCATGTTGATGCCGTGCAGCGTGAGGATGCGATAGAACCAGTCCACCGGCAGCAAGTGGACCGCCTGCCAGCGCGTGAGCGCAATCAGGATGGCGGCGATGCCACCGATGAGCAGGAAAACAACGCCCAGCACAGCGTTGGCCTTGACGAAAAATTCCGCCGACCGGCAGATCGGAAAGCCGGTGGTCGAACAAATGCGCTTGGGGTAATCGGAGTTGGTATTCATTGGTAAATTTCCTTATTCGACGATGATTTTGCCGACCATTTGCTGGTGGCCGATGCCGCAAAATTCATTGCAGACAATGTGATAGGTTCCGGGTGCCTGCGGCTTGATGGTCAGCACATGGTCGTAGCCGGGCACGATTTGAAAGTTCATGTTCATCGGCAACAGCGAGAAGCCATGCTGAACGTCAGCCGAGGAAATGTGCAGCCGGTAGGTTTCGCCGGAGCGCAGCTTGAGCACGGGAAACCAGAAAAACTGCTTGGCCAGCAGATAGACCTCGCCGGGAGGCGCGGGAACAACCGGAGCAATGCCATCCTCGACGAGCGATTCCTCGCCGGTGTTGACCTTCACGAACGCTTCAACCCGCTTGACGAAGTCGGCGGGCTTGACCCGGTAGGCTTCGCCGGTGCTGTTTTGTTTTCCGCGAAAATGCCAGTAAGGCATCATGACTGAAAGGATCAGACACCAAATGACAGCCATGCCGATCCAGGTGCGTTCGTTACCGCTCGGCGCTTGAAACCAGCCGGGCTTCGGACATTCCAGGCCGGAGGAAGATTCTTGATTCATGTTTGGTTAGAAGTTGAGTTAGGGAAGTTGCGCGGCCTTGAGCAGGTAAAGTTCCAGCCAGCCCCAGACGGTGTAGGACAAGACCGGGATGATGATGCCGAGCGCGAGCAGCAGCCACATGTTGTCCATGAGTTTTTGAATGGGATGGATCTTTTTAGGTTCATTCATGCCGTCACTCTAGCGGGCTATCCGGCAGATGAATTTGACGCAGGTCACGTTTTTCGGCGTTTGTGCGCAAACCCGCTGGACGGAGCCGGAAGGCCGGTGCTAGTTTCGCCCCGTCAACACAACACCCATTCAACCATGAAAAAATATATCTCAATTCTAACTCTGACGGCGTTTGGCGTTCTACAAATGGCCAGCGCCGGCGACATCACCGGCGTCATCAACTTCAAAGGTGCCGCCCCGGCGGAAAGGGAACTCACGCCCATCAAAGACGATCCAAATTGCGCCGCGATGTATCCCGGCGCAGCACCCAAGACGAAATTTTATGTCGTCGGCGCGAACGGCGAATTGGCGGACGTGATTGTTTCGCTCAAGGGAATTTCCGGTAAATCCACCGGCGCCAACGCAGCCCCGGCAACGCTCGACCAGAAGGGCGCACTTTATACGCCGCAAATCGTCGCCATCCAGACCGGCCAGAAACTGATCGTGAAGAATTCCGACCCGGTTGTTCACAACGTCCACACGAAGCCCACCGCCAACCCAGAATCCAATCTCGTGCAGATGCAGGGCGGCGCGGACTTGAATTATTCATTCGACAAACCCGAAATGTTTTTGAAATTCCAGTGCGACGTGCATCCGTGGATGTTCGCGTGGGTCAGCGTGTTTGATCATCCGTATTTTGCGGTCAGCGGGACAGATGGCAAGTTCACCATCAAGAATGTGCCGGCGGGCAAATATACGCTGGAGGCCACGCACCGCAAACTCGGCACGCAAACCGCCGAGATCGAAGTGAAAACCGACGGAGCCGTGCAGGGCTTCACGTTTGAAAAGAAATAATTATTCGCCAGCCCTAAACCGCTGCGCGAAAAAATCCGCAGCGGTTTTCTTTTAACCCACGGCTAAAAGTGAAATGAAAGCATCAGCGGAAATCCTCAACGCAACCGTGGCTGCGGAAAAAAGCTGGCCGTCGGTTTTCGCCGATCTGGTGAAAGCGCGGCTCACGTCGCTGGTGCTCTTGACCACGTTCGTGGGGTTTTATCTGGGCGAACGCGGCTCCGTAGATTTTCTCCAGATGTTCCACGCCTTGTTCGGCACGGCGCTCGTCTCGGGTGGAGCAGCCGCGTTGAACCAATTGTTGGAGCGCGAATACGACGCGAAAATGCGGCGCACCGCCGGACGGCCGCTGCCGTCAGGACGCTTGCAGCCGGTGACCGTCGCGGTTTTCGGCGGCGTGTGTTCGGTTGCCGGTTTGATCTATCTCGCCACGCTCGTCAATCTGCTCACCAGCGTTGTCGGCGCGGTGACTTCCATCAGCTATTTGTTCATTTACACGCCGCTCAAACGCGTGACCTGGGTGAACACCTTGATTGGCGCGATTCCCGGCGCATTGCCGCCGCTCATGGGCTGGACGGCGGCGCGCAATGAATTGAACGGCGAAGGCTGGGCGTTGTTTGCAATTCTCGCATTCTGGCAAATTCCGCATTTTATGGCCATCGCGTGGCTGTATCGCGAGGACTACGCCAAAGCTGGTTTCGTGATGCTGCCCAACCTGGACGCGGGCGGCAGCCGCACCGCACAGCAGGCGGTGGGTAATACGGTTGCCCTGCTAGTGGCAAGCCTGTGCCCGTTTGCGCTGGGAATGAATGGGAAAACTTATCTCGTCGTCGCGCTGATTCTAGGAGCGGGCTATGGCTGGACCGCAATCCGGTTCGCGGAGCAACTAACGGCACAACGGGCACGACAATTATTCCTGGCCTCCATCATTTATTTGCCGTTGCTCATCGCGGTGCTGGTCGGAAACAAGTTGGTGAAATGAGAATATAACCGAAGGCCGGTAAGATTTTTATTCGCCAAGGTTGCGCAGCAGCAGCGCGTTCAATTTGGCGGGAGAAAACACCGTGACGGTTTTGCCTTTGACAGAAAGCAGCTTCAATTCACGGAATTTGGCGAGCGTGCGCGAAAAAGTTTCCCGGACGGTGCCCAGTTCCGCCGCCAGCACGCCCTTGGCCACGGTCAGTTCGATTTTCACCGGCGTATCGCTTTGGAAATTCGGGCAGCGTTTGACCAGCCAGTTGGCCAGCCGCGTTTCAACGTCCTTCACCGTGAGGTCTTCGATTTGCCCGACGAGCACGCGCAGATGGCCGCTCATGGAACCGAGCATTCGGAGCGCGAGTTCGGGTTGTTGCTTGATCAAGGCCAGAAATCCCTCCTTTTGCACCAGCAACACCTGCGTTTTTTCCAGCACGCGGGCATCGGCGGGATACCCAGTCGGGGCGGCCAGCGCCACCTCGGCAAAAGAATCACCGGTGCGAAACACATGGATGACCTGCTCCTTGCCGGCGGCGGTCACGCGATGCACGTTCACCGCGCCGCGCTGAATGACGTAAAAGCCGGTCGCCGGATCGCCTTCGTGAAAAAGATATTCGCCGCGCTCCAGCGACTTGACGAGCGAGACTTCCGCAATCGCCTCCAAATCCGCCTGCGGCACGCCGGTGAAAAGCTGGCAACTGCGCAGCGTGTTGACGACAGCCAGCTTTTTGAATTCGTTGAACACGGTGGACATGGCGGGATTCAAGCAGCCCCGCGCCAAAAGTAAATGATCCAGTCCGCGCCATTGCCGCGCTCCAGCTTGGACTGGAAGCCTTCGCTGTTCAGTTTCTCAATCAGCGGTGACGGCAGAAATGGCGCGATGACAATCAAACCCTCTTCCGGCTTGAGCGCATCCACACGCTGGCGGATTTCGGGGAACGGCTCGACCCCGCGCGACAATATTTCGCGCACGTCAAAGCGCTTGAATTTATTTATGGGCGGCATATTCATGGTGAGGAGAGAGTTTTGAGTTTCGAGATAATTTCATCCGCCGGCAAATTTAATCCGGGCTGCTGAAAAACAATTTCGCCCTCGGCATTCAGAAGCGTGATGACATTGGAATGGGCAAAATCACCGTTCGCATCTCTTTTGTAAATCACGCCGAGCAGCGCGGCCAGTTCGCGCACATCGTCCGGCTCGCCGCGCAGCAGCGTCCAGTTTTGATTGCTCAATTCCCGCTTCGCCCGATAAACCTTCAACGCCGCCGGCGTGTCGCGCTCGCTGTCAAATGAGATGAGCAGGAAGCCGGTGTTGGTCCGTAAATTTTCCGGCAGCGCCGCTTCGATACGTTGCATGTCGCTCACCGTCAGTGGACAGGTGAACTGGCATGACGCGAAAAACATGGCCACGATTTGCGGCCGACCGCGCAGCACACCCAGCTTTACTTTGCGGTTCGCATCGGAAGTCCAAACCGATTCCAGTTGAAACAATGATTTATCTGTGTAGTTCGCAGCGGCGGCTAGCGGACGGCAGCAAGGCGGTAGCACTTGGGCAGTTTTCTGAGTCGAACATGACGACACCGCGACGGCAAGTAGAAGGAGTATTAGTGGCGATTTCATAGATCCTTCGCACAACGAAAGCCGAGATTGTGCACGGTATAGGCCGCCTTGAGGCTGCTGCGAAAACCGTAACGCATGAACGCGGGAAAATTTTCCACGTCCTTCGCGCCCACGGCGCCCGCGCCGCAAAACAGTTGCCGGTCCAGGCCGGTGTCGCCACGCGCGTCGCCGGAAACCGTGGCGGAATTGAAATCGGAGATCCATTCCCAGATGAGGCCATGCAGGTCGCGTGCGCCCCAGAAATTTTTCGCCCCTTTTCCCACCACCGGCATCACTTCCGGTTTGGTGGCGGAATACCAGCGCAAAATTTCGCGCTGAAACGCGGCGTCTTTCGTGCCGTCGGGCTGCGTCGGACTGGCGGCGGCGGCGAACTCCCACTCGGCGAGCGTCGGCAGGCGTTTGCCCTGCCATTGGGCAAACGCCTTCGCCGCAAACCACGAGACCCACACGACCGGCTGTTCCGGCAGCGCGTTGGTGCCGAGTTCCAAATCACCAGCCCAGTGCAGCAGATATTTTTCGTCGGCAAAAATCTGTTTCACCTGCGAGCGTTGCCAGCGCGGGTTCGCGCGGACAAATTCCAGAAATTTCGCATTCGTAACCGGCTCGACATCGAGTAGAAAACTCTTCACCGAGATTTCTTTTGCATCCGTCAGCGAGCGGAACAACGGCCGGAATACGCCATTGGAAACACAAACCATGTCCGGCTCCGCCGCGCGCAACAGCGTGCCTGCAACCAACGCGAGCAGAACGATAGCTGTATGTTGACGGAGACCGGACATGGGGTTGTGATTCTGTTTACTCAAACTTGCTCGTTGCCGCCGGGGCCGGCGTGGTGGTTCCCGATTCAGCCCGGATTTTGGCCACTTCCGCCGCGCTCACCGCGTCACCGTTATTGCCCCAACTATTGCGGACGTAAGTTAGCACGTTGGCAATCTGGTCGTCGTTCAGGTAAGCGAGTGGAATCATCGTGCCCTTGTAAGTTTTGCCGTTCACGACCGTCTCGCCGATGCGTCCGATAACAACCGCGCGGATGGAATCTTCCTTGTGCTTCATGAGAAAGTCGGATTCCGCGAGCGGCGGGATTTGTCCCGGCACGCCGAGGCCGCCCGGTTGATGGCAGACGAAGCACGTCTGCATATAGACCGCCTTGCCCTTCTCAATCTGGATGTCTTTGGTGAGCCCGGCGATCTTAGGATTACCTTTGATTTCAGCGGCCATCTGCGCTTTCAAGGCGGCAACTTTCTTTTCCGAGTCCGAGCCGCCCTCAGCCGCGCGCCCCAGGTAAATTGCATCCACTTCCTTGCCAGAATAAGTCAGCAAGTCAGGAGGGCCAGAAACCTTTAACATGCCCAGCGCACCTTTGTTGAACGCCCGGAACAGCGCATGATCCACGATGATGAAGGTGCCCGGCACTTCCACTTTGAACTCTACAATCGCCGAACCGCCCGCTGGAATCGTGGTCGTCTGCAAGTTGTGCTGCGTCGGCAACGTGCCGCCCTCTTGATAGACCGTGTCAAAAATTTCACCGATGACGTGGAACGAACTCGTGAGATTTGGCCCGCCGTTGCCGACGAACAGGCGCATGGTCTCACCGACCTTCGCGGTGATGGCTTTGTCGCCGACGAGCGCGCCGACCGAGCCATTGAACACGACATACGACGGACGTTCATCAATCGCGCGGTTCATGTCGAACGGCTGCAAACCTTCCACGCCGAAGTTGGCCGGCGTATAAAATTCGCTTTGCATCACATAGTATTCACGATCCACCGGCGGCAATCCGCCTTCCGGTTCCACATAAATCAAACCATACATTCCGTTGGCAACGTGCATGCCCACTGGCGCGGTAGCGCAGTGATAAACGTAGAGTCCGGGATTCAAGGCCTTGAAAGAAAATTGCGAGGAATGTCCCGGCGCAGTGAACGTCGAGGTCGCGCCGCCGCCCGGCCCGGTCACGGCGTGCAAATCAATGTTGTGCGGCAGCATGCTGTCGGGCGCGTTGTTCAAATGAAATTCCACATCGTCGCCCACGCGAATGCGAATGAAACTTCCGGGCACGTCGCCGCCGAAAGTCCAGAACGTGTAATCCACGCCGTCCGCCAGACGTTTCGTGACTTCTTTGACTTCGAGATGCACCACCACTTTGGCCGAGTGTTTGCGCTTGATCGGCGGCGGCACGTTCGGGGCCTGCGTCAACACGGCTTCCTCCTGACCCATCACTTCGGGATCAACGGGGCGCACGGGCTTGGAGGTTTTGGCTGGCGCATCGGCGGCCAGCGCCACGCTACTTAGAAGCGCCGCGCCGAGGCCAATGACGCACAAGGGATTTATGATTGTTCGTTTCATGTTTTAGTAGTGAGTTCAGTTTGTGGTTGGATGACTGCTGTAAATGGTTCCGCTGCCAGAATTCTTTTGGCGGTGTTCACACCGGCGGAAATGTTTTCCTCGGTGACCGGGCAAGAATGTTTTTTGAAACCGAGCGCGTGCAGTTCGAGGTGATCAAAGTTTTTGAAGCCCGCGAGTTCGAGCGTGTGCCGCGTGCAGTTCAAGGGACAGCCGTCAATCGCTAGAATACGCGCCGCTGCCGTCGCCTTGTTCATCAAGGGTTTTACGCGCCCGCCGATGCCCGCGAGGCAGGACATCTCCGCCGCGCCTTCGCGCGTGAGCTGGCGGGCAATGCGGTCGGCGAGTTCACCCGCATCAGAACAGCCGGAGCAGGCATAGACCACAGTGGACGGTTTTGATTGCGGTAGGCCGGGCGGTTCTTGCGTGAGGTTCATAATAATTCTTCTATTTCACGCTACAAATCTACCTCAAATGTGATTGGGATGATTTGACGCAGGTCAAATCCAAACCACTATTTTTCGTGCATGAAAAAAACAAAACAACCTTCGTAACTGTAGGCCGTTGCAAAATAAATTTGAGCCCGCATCACCAACTGGTAGCACTCTTCCAAGTCAATGACAGTAGCAAAACCATGAGCGCACCCAACCCTGCTTCGGTAAAACCGATGGTTCTGGCCGTCAGCCGGGGACGCCAGAGCAGGAGCCAGAATGTCCGCAACGCAAATAACACGGCAAAAAACACTACCAACCACGGTGCGAGCCGCAGCGTGGCCAGCCACGCGGTCACGAGAATTCCTGCACCCGCCGCCATCAATGCCGGCATATTGGAAAACGACTGGCCTTTTAGAACGCGCAGGCAAGTCCGCACGGTCAGCACCGTCGGCACGCTGCGAACGAGCATCATCGCCGCTAGCGCGAGCGATGCTGCCACACTCCACCCCGCGAGCGAGCCAAAGGCTGCCGGTAAAATTCCGAACGCCACTGCGCCCGTCACTTCCGCCGCCCCTTCACGTGCTCCGTTACGTCCGTCGCACCATGCGAATATCGCTCCGGCCAAGGCCGCGGGCAGCAATGGCCACAGGCCACCAACCGCTCCAAGTCGCGCGGCCAGTAACAAACTGGATAATCCGAGGAGCGTGAGGATCATCACGCAGACGAGCGCCAGCGGTTGACGCAGGTCGCTTTTACTGGACAGCAACAGTTTCAAGGGCCGCCGCAGAAAGAATCCCGACACGGCGGCCAGCGCCAAACCCACGCCAGCCGCCGAGGGCACGACGAGCAGGCCGAACGCCACCGGCTCCAGCGCGAGCGACCAACTGCCGTGCTCTTTTGGCAAGGTCAGTTGTAGCGCCGCGCGCCAGGAGATCTTTTCCACGGTCAGGTCCACGGCTTATTTCTTAATGGCTGCCGCAGGAGGTTGCCACTGGTTCCGCCGATTCGCCGACGGCTTTGAGCTTGGTGATTTTTACGCGGGCTTCGCCGGGAATGTTGACGAGGTGTTCCCAGGTGAACGTGTCCGGCCATTGCGCAGCAAACTGGTAGCGCAACGGCACCGGATCGTGGTCGTTAAACAGGATGAAGTGGTCGCCGACCGGCAGTTCAAGCCAGGTCTGGATGATGAGGCCGTGTTTCACGGAACAAGGAATGGATCGCACGTCCATCACTTTGTCCGCGCCGATGAGGTTTGCAGTTTGCATATTTGTTTTTCGATTTTGGTTGTGGTTGTTAACTAAAAATTACCGGTGCCGGTCATCCGGCGTCCGACTTCGGTCATCATGGAAGGGTTCCACGGCGGATCCCAAACAATGTCCACCTCGGCTTCCGTGATGCCCTCGATGTTCATCAGCGCATTCTTGACGCCCCACGAAATGCTTTCGTGCATCGGGCAGCCGGGCGTGGTGAGCGTCATGACGACGGTGACTTTGCCAGCATTGAACGCGTAGCTGTAAACCAGCCCCAAGTCCACGATGTTGCAGCCGATCTCCGGGTCAATGACCTGGCGCAGAGCGGCAAGGATGGTTTGTTCGTTTTGTTCGCTGGCGGTCATAAAATGGCGCGGTTGACGGAAGTTTTTGGAAGTGGTTTCAATTGCGGACGGACGAAATGCCGCAGCATGGTCGCGACATTAAAACCGAAAACGGCGAGGCTCGCCGCCAGCAGACCAGTGCCGCAGCGAACCGCAACGACGTTGGAAAATTCCATCGCCAGCAGCGTGGTCAGCAGGCCGGCGAGAAAAATCCAGTAGCTGATGATTTGCAGCCGTGCCGAATAGAGTTCCGCCAGCGACGGCACCTGGGCGCGACCGATGTGATGGCTGTAAGTGCCGAACCACACGATGAAGGGAATGATTTTGTAGAGCATCCCGATAATGGCGAACGACACGACGCCGACGAGGCCGAGAAAACCATAAACATTTTCAAGCTGCATCGTGTAGGTGTTCACCGGCAAACCCGGCCACGAAAGCACGGCGGCAATGATGGACAAGGGAAACATGAAGCTGACCGCCGTAAGGAAGCCTCGCACGCCCCAATCCATTGCCGCGCGTTTACGGGCTCGCAAAATGGCGCGCAATTCCAGCGCATACAGCACGAGCGCCGCAATGACGACGAGCGTGAACGCCAGTTTCCACGGGCTGCGTAAAAGAATCGTCACGAAAGAGCCGGCGAGTCCGGTGTTCAACAAAATCACCGACCACGCCGCGCGCCGGGGATTTTGCAGTTCACTCAACGTGAACATCGGAATGAGTTTGTAGGACACGCCGACGATGAGGATGAGAAAGAAACCAATCGCGCCCAGGTGCGCGTGTGCGTGCATAGCCCCGATGGGATCAAAGCGGAAAACCCAACCGGCAAGCGTGGGTAGCGATTCCGAATACGACTTGGCGACAGCAACGACCAACCCCGCCGCGACGGCGAGCAACACCCAACCGATGGCCGAGGCGACGCTGGTGGCGATGACATTCCATTTGGGAACTCGCAGCAACGTGCGCGCAATGTTGTAGATGAACAGCGCGACGCCAACCGCCAGCACCGCACCGAAGAGCGCGACGGATTTCGGATTCCACACTGAAAACGCCCAGACCATGCCCACGAAGCCGATGAGGTGAAATGCAAATTGAATTTGCGCCAGGCGTTCGCTGAATAGTTTGGTTTCCAAAGCGACCGGCACCAATTGATACATTGCACCCATGACAATGGAACACAGCCAGCCGAGCACAAAGAGGTGCGTCGCGGCGATGGCAGCAGGGCTGTAGTGATACATCGCCAGAATGTCCGGCTGCACCACAATCCAACCCGCGCCAAGAAATAGCGCCAACAAGCCGGTGATAGTGAACAGCAGCGGCAGCGTGGACGACGGCGCGGTGGCACCGAACGGCTGCGTTTGCGGGGTCACACGCGGCACAGCGCGATTAACGGTGGCGGATTTGGGTAACGTGGCTTCCATCAGGTTGGGTTGTCGTTTCGTAGGTGAACCCGCGCTGTTCGAGCAGCGGATAGAGCAACAGCGGTTGGCGGTCCGTATACGCGATCAGCGTTGCGCCCGCCGGCACCGTGGCTACGGCTTCGAGAATTTTCATCATCGGCTGCGGTGGTTCGAGACCGCGCGCGTCGAGTTGGATGGCTGGTATTTCCATTTTAGAAATTGAACGTGATTTGCGTGTAAAACCAGTCGGCGTCCTTCGAGCCGAAGGCCGGATTCGACAGCGATTGTTCAATGTATTTGCCGACGAAGAAATGGCCGTAGCCGGCTTCGATTTGCAAAAATTTCGTCACGGCATAGCTGCCCACCACGTCCACTTCCGTGCCGAGAAAATTGCTGTAATTCGGATTGGCGCCATAGCCGTTGCCGGGAGAGGCCCCAGTGCCACCGCGCGCCGTGCCGCTGACGCTGTAGAAATTATCGCTGGTGCTGGCGAGCCAGAGGCCGTGGCCTTCAAGCACGAGCGTGGAGGCTTTCGTCGGTTTGATTTGGACGATGCCGCGCAGGTCCTGAAGATTTTGCAGCGAGGCAACATCCATGAAGCCGTAAAACTTGTGGTTTGTTGGGAAGAGATTGTCGAAGGTTCCGTGCGTGCCGTCTTTGGAATTGCTGTCGCCGGAACCGTAAGAGTATTCCAAGCCCAGACGCGGCGTGGCCCAAAGATCGGCGAAAGTGTAGCCGCCCTGCACCACAAACATAAAAGCGTCCTGCGTCAGGCGCTGCGTTGGTGCACCGGCGCGAGCGTCGCGATAATCGCCAAACTGATAGGCCCCTTCGACGGAATAATCCCAATGCCCCAATTCGCCCGGCTTGGATTTCACACGTCCGCCAATGGTGTAGATGTCCCGCGCGCTGGGCTGCGGAAACTGCGGGCTGGGCGCGAAACCCGCCGCGCCGGTGCCGGAATTACGGGCGAGAAAATAAACGTCGAGCACGGTCTTTGGAATTTTTAACATCGTGGCATAGATGCCGGAGAATAAATCCTGCCCGTTGTCCACGTCGAACTGGCCGTTCTCCGGGATGACCGGAAAACCGCTGAAAACGTCCGCGCTGAAAGCGTCGTTTTGCCAGCGCACTTTGGCTGCATCGAAGGAGCGCGCAATGTTGTTCCAGCCCGACGCACCGATGAGCCGCTCCTCGCCATAGACCAATTCCTGACGACCAGCCTTGACGGTCAGAGGAAATTCTTTTTGGTTACCGAGGGTGACAAACGCTTGATGCAGATCAATCCAATTTGCCTCCGGGCCATCGCCGAGTTTTTTTGTGGTGCCGTCAACTGACGGATTGTTCGCGTAGGCATAACGCATATCGCTGTTGGCCGTGCTGGCCTGTGCCTCGCCATAAACGGTCCACCATTTGTCGTTGTAGCCGACATGAAAGCGCGAGCGGGTCAGCCAGTATTCATTATTCACGGCGGCACCGTGGTCGCGGAAATCCAGCGAACCAGCCTGGCCTTGAATCGCCATGCCTTCCTTCGCTTCAAAACGCGCGCGCACTTGACCGCCGATGTCCCACGGCTTGAAACCATCGGACTGCTGGCGCAGCCAGTCATTCGCAAGACCGGCGCTGGCGGCGGGCTTGGCGACGGGGGCAGCCGTAACGGAAGCAGCGGGTTTGTCCTGCGCCAGAGCCGGCATGGCGGCAGCCAGCGCGAGGGTGATGAGTGAGGCGGGTTTAGTGCTCATTATTTTTTTAGGTTAAGGTTAAGACTGGAAGCGGACGGCAATTCCGGCTTGGAAAAAGTCAGCAGCATGGAGAATGGTGTGATGGCTTTCACCGCGTGCGGAAGATTCGGCGGCATGTAAATCAAATCACCAGCCTTGACCACATTCGGTTTGCCGGCGAGGGAGAATTCACATTCGCCGGACAAAATCTGGATGACTGCGTGCTGCGTCGAGGTGTGTTCGGTCAATTCCTGACCCTCGGAAAACCCAAACAGCACCACGCGGGAATTTGCCGTCCGCAAGATGGTGCGGCTGACGATGCCGTTGGCGGCAAACTTGGTTTCATCAGCCAGCGACAAGATTTTTGCCGCGCTCGAATCAATAACCGGTTGTTCATTCATGCGCTCACTTTACCCGGCCGGCGAGCGCTACGATTTGACGAGGGTCACACTTTTGACTGATTCATGCTCGCTGGAAAAACATCTTTCTTTTACCCGTAATCGACGCAGGTTAAAAACTGCAACAAGCTACTAATGTGTATTATACACCACTTAAGACCACAATTTGACACGAGGGTCCGATTCCCTTCACCCGCTCCATGTTTTATTGGGCTTTTAGAGTTGTTCCCTGAACTCCCGACAGATTCCTGACGGTATTGGCTTATGTCAAAGTCGAAGTTTCCAGTCACGGTTAAACGGGGTTATACCATCGTCAAAATC
>CAIKKJ010000019.1 GCA_903827955.1 uncultured Verrucomicrobia subdivision 3 bacterium | reverse complement strand
GATGGTGCGCGGTAGAGGTTTCGAACCTCTGACCCCTACCGTGTCAAGGTAATGCTCTACCACTGAGCTAACCGCGCAACCGAAAGGGCGCACAGCATCGCAATCCGCTCGGAAATGGCAAGCAAATTTGCCTGTGTCCGGAGGTTGTCATCGGCGGCAGTTTCAACTTTGCCCGCGCCGCGCCGGTTGTTACGCTGGGCGCATGGCAAAAAAGTCGGGCGAAGATTCCAAAGCAAAAAACGGTTTCAACGACGTCATCGGCCTCGCGCTGCTGTTCGCCGCGCTTATCCTGCTGGTCGCGCAATGGTCGTTCGACAAGAACGACATCTCCTTTCTCACCACACATCCCAACAAGTCGCAGCACAACTGGATTGGCCTGCTCGGCGCGTGGCTGGCCTACGCGAGTTTTTTTGTGCTCGGCGGCGCGGCGTATTTGCTGCCGGTGTTGCTCACGATTTTCGGCGGCAGTTATCTGCTAAACCTGTTCAGCTACCTGCGTGAACGCATCGGCTGGTCGGCGGCGTGGTCGGCGTTGTTGCTGGTGTCGGTCGCCGGGCTGTTATTTCTCGCGGACGACGGCGGGCGCACTGGGCGGTTTCATGTGCTCAAAGGCATCAACAGCGCAGGCGGCTGGCTGGGCTACCTGTCCTACGGCCAGACGCGCAGTTGGGAATTTGGCTTCTGCATGCTGGGTAACCTTGGCGCGGGCATTGTTTATGCGGCGCTGGCGATGATCAGCCTGCTGTTTCTGACGAATTTTCATCTCGGTGTCTGGATCCGCGCGGTGCTGCGCCGCGAAAATTTTGCGCCCGTGCAGGAACAAAAATCCGCCGATGAGCTCGCATTGGAAAAACGCGCGCTGGAACTCGAAAAACAAAAACGCAAACTCGAAGAGGAAGTCGGTCGCGCGGAAAAATCCGAGAAGTCGGAATCGACCAAACCCGCCGAGAAAATTTCCAGTGGCCTCGGTGCGGACGGCCAGCCTGTGCCGGAGCCGACCGTGCGCGATTTGAGCTATCCGCAGGCCAAGGGGCCGCGCGTCCGCAAAACGACTTTGCCCGAACCGCCGAAGGAAATTGCGCCAGCGGATGGCATGCAGGTAGGTGATATCATTCACGCCGAAGAAATCAAACCGGCGACCACGGAAGATATTCTTGGGAAAAAATCCGACGCAAAATCCATCGAGAAAAAACCTGCCGCCGAGCCGAAGCCGGAAACGGACGCCATCATTCCGCCGCTGCCCGAAGCAAAACCTGCCGCCGAGCCGGTGGCGTTGCCGGTGGCCACGGCTGAGCCGAAACCGGAGCCGATCATCACGATAGCGGATGGCTCCACGTCGGTTCCGCCGGCCGCGCGTCCGAGGCCTGTGCCGAAAAAACCGAAACCGATGACCGTGGCCTCGGTGCCGATGATTGGCAATTACCAGTTGCCTTCGATGGATTTTCTCCAGATGCCGGACATGACCGTGAAACCCACGGAATCCAAGGAGGAATTGATGGCCAACGCGCGGCTCATCCAGCAGACGCTCGCGCAGTTTGACATCGAAGTTTCGCTCGGCGACATCACGAAAGGCCCGACGATCACGCGTTATGAGTTGCATCCCGCGCCGGGCGTGAAGCTGGAAAAAATCCAGAACCTCACGAACAATCTTACTGCCGCGCTCAAGGCGGAACGCATCCACATCCTCGCGCCGGTGCCGGGGAAATCTTCCGTCGGCGTGGAAGTGCCGAACGCCGTGAAGACGAAAGTCATCATGCGCGATTTGTTCGAGTCGGACGAATGGCGCAACACCAAGGCGCGCATTCCCATCGCGCTGGGCAAAGATGTTTACGGCCATCCGATCATCGCCGACCTTGCGGAAATGCCGCACATGCTCATCGCCGGTTCGACCGGCTCGGGCAAATCAGTGTGCATCAATTCCATTATCGCGTCGCTGCTCTACCGCTTCTCGCCGGACCAACTGCGCTTCGTGATGATTGATCCGAAAGTCGTCGAGTTGCAGCAATACAACGCGCTGCCGCATCTGGTTGTGCCGGTGGTGACCGATCCGAAAAAAGTGTTGCTCGCGCTGCGCTGGGTGGTGAACGAGATGGAAAAACGCTACAAAATTTTCGCCCGCGTTGGCGTCCGCAACATCAAGTCGTTCAACGAACGTCCGAAGAACAAGCCGTTGCCGGAACAGGAAATGGAACTGCCGCTCGCGTCGAAAAAAGAAAAAGTCGAGGCGGGTGCGGACGGTTTTGCGGTGGAGATTGACGAGGAGATCATCGTGCCGCGCGAGGAAGACATCATCATTCCCGAAAAACTTTCATACATCGTCGTCATCATTGATGAGCTGGCGGATCTCATGCTCGTAGCGCCGGCGGATGTCGAGATGGCCATCGCGCGCATCACGCAGATGGCGCGCGCGGCGGGCATTCATTGCATAGTGGCGACGCAGCGGCCATCGGTGGATGTGATCACCGGCGTCATCAAGGCGAACATTCCGGCGCGCATCGCGTTCCAAGTCGCGAGCCGCGTGGACTCGCGGACGATTCTCGATGCGATGGGCGCGGACAAATTGCTCGGCAAGGGCGACATGCTTTATCTGCCGCCCGGCTCGCCGAAATTAAATCGTGCCCAGGGCGCGCTCATCACGGACAAGGAATTGGAAGACATTGTTGGGTTCATTGCCCAGCAAGGCAAGCCGAGTTACGAAATGGAAATCCACCAGCAGCTTTCCAAACCGGCTGCCAACGCGGACATCGAGAGCGGCATTGATGAGGATGAGGAAATTATCCAGCAATGTATCGAAGTCATCCGCAGCGAACAGAAGGCGAGCGTCTCGCTGCTGCAACGCCGCCTGCGTTTGGGTTACACCCGCGCCGCGCGCATCATGGATGAACTCGAAGGCCGGGGCATCGTCGGCGAAAGCAAGGGCGCCGAGCCGCGCGAAATCCTGATTGACCTCGATGGCGGCGGTGCAGATGGCGGCGGGCAAAGCGCGGTGTAAGTTGATTCCAAGATTGCCAACCACCATTAAAACCCGCTAAATAAAAGAGAATGTCAACCGTTGCCGAACAACTCCGCGCCGCGCGCGAGGCCAAAAATCTCACGGTGGAACAGGTCGCAGACATGACCAAGCTGCGCACTGACCATGTCCGCGCACTGGAGGAAGGGCGCTTCAATGTTTTTTCCGCGACGATTTATATCCGTGGTTCGGTCAAGGCTTACGCCAAGTCGCTCAAGCTGGATGAAAAAGTTTTGCTGGCGGCGTTGACGGAAGAATTGGGTCGCACGGAAAAATTCAGCGAGCCGCCGCCGCTTACCGACCAGAAGAAAAATTTTGTGGATCACGCCGCGATGGTGGTGGCCAAGCTGAACTGGAAGGTGGGCTTTGCGGGTGTGGCCATCATTGTCATCGCCGTGGTCGCCGGCTTTTCCTTGCTCGCCTGGAAACATCACCAGAAAAGCGACCCGTTGAAAAATCTTCCGCCCGCTGTCTATTCACCGGCGAATTCCGGCGACACGTTGCCGTTGCCGAAGAAATAATTTGAGAGAGTTGCCGTTTCAGCGGCCCTGATTGATTTGCGACGGCGACACGCCGTCCCTCCCGTTCACATGTCTTCGAGATACAGCTTCCGGTTGCGCCAGAGATAAATGCCGCCGGAAAATGCCGTCAGCACAACGGCCACCCACAGCATGATGGTTGCGAACATCGGAGCCCACGGCGCAAAAAAATTTCGCAATGCCGCCGGCCATTCCACGCTTGCATCCAGCACAAGCAGCGCAATGACGCATACAATTTGCGAGATGGTCTTGTGCTTGCCGTAGCCTTCCGCCGCGAGGACGATGTTTTTGGAGGCCGCGAGCAGGCGCAATCCGGTGATGGCGAGTTCGCGTCCGACGATGACGATGACCATCCACGCGCCGACTTTCACCGGCGCATTCGGATTCAGGTGCGAACTTTCCACGAACGCGATGAAGGCGGAGCAGACCATGATTTTATCCGCCAGCGGATCCATCAGCTTGCCAAAGTTGGTGATGAGGTTGCGGGAACGTGCGATGCGGCCATCGAGAAAATCCGTGATGCCGCCGAGGCAGAAAAAGATCAGCGCTAGCGTGTCATTGTATTTGAACGGGGAGAACACCGCCCATAAAAACAACACCGTCAGCCCGAAACGGGAGACGGTGAGCTTGTTGGGCAGATTCATGCGCGCAAAGCTTGGCGGTTGCTGGCGGTGGTTTGCAAGTGGCAAAAATAAAAAAGCGGGCTGTGTCGCCACAGCCCGCTTTGCTTTCAGATTTTACGCGCCGAACTTGTCGAACGCCTTCGCATTCGCCTGCATCAGACGGATAAGAAATTTCGCCGGGAAGATGCCAAGCGAGCCGATGTTCGCGCCGGTTTCGGTGAAACGTTCCAGCTTATCCGAGCCGCTCACGCTGGAGTGCAGCATTACGGGTTGCGGATGCCACGAATGACCTTTCATCGCGCACGGCGTTGAGTGGTCGCCGGTGATGGCGAGCACATCAATCTTCTTCTTCAAGAGAATCGGCAGCGCAGCGTCGAGTTCTTCAATGGCTTTTTTCTTGGCGGCAAAATTTCCGTCTTCACCGTATTTGTCCGTGTATTTGTAATGGATGAAAAAGAAATTGTAGTTGTCGTATTCCTTCGCGAAACGCTCGAACTGCTCGGCGATGGTCTGTGGACCTTCGATCTTGGTCATACCGACGAGCTGCGCGAGGCCTTTATACATCGGATAAACCGCGAGGCACGCGGGCTTGAGCAGGTAGCGATCTTCAAACAGTGGAATTGCCGGCTGATGCGCGATGCCACGCATGAGAAAACCGTTCGCCGGTTTTTCATTTTTCAAAACCGGCAGCGCGGCCTTGTAAAAATCGGCAATCAGCTTCGCCATTTTCTTCTGCTTCAAATTTTTCGCATCGCGCGGTTTCACGGTCGGGATGGCAAACCCTTCGCGGTTCGGATCGGCGTCGGTCAGCGGGCCTTCCAAACCTTTGCCGCGAAAAACGACAACGAAGCGGTGTTCTTTGCCCGCCTTGATGATGACTTGCGTATCGCCAATTTTTTTAATTTTCGCGGAGAGCAGCGCGACGAGCTTTTCACAAACTTCGGTGGCGATGCGTCCGGCGCGGCGGTCGGTGACAATTCCCTTCGCGTCGAGCGTCGCAAAATTGGCGCGGGCGCAGACATCGCCGGGTTTCAATTCCAGTCCGAGACCGAGCGCCTCGATGACGCCGCGACCGACTTGAAATTCCAGCGGATCATAGCCGAACAAGCCGAGATGCCCCGGCCCGCTGCCCGGCGTGATGCCCGGCGCGACGGGAACCATGCGGCCCTGCGCGGAATCCTTCGCGAGCTTGTCGAGGTTCGGCGTGTGCGCGGCTTCAAGCGGCGTGAGGTAATTTTGCTCTTTCGTCGCAAGGTCGCCGAGGCCGTCCAAGACGAGCAGCACATGCTTGGCGTTCGTTTTGAGTGTCAGTTCAGAATACAGTTCGTCCAAATTCATAGCGGGTATTCTACAAATAAAATCCTGTCGTGCAATTCGATTCCCGTTTGCACGGTGACGAATTGGTGACATTCTGTTCGCGCTCATGAATCCACTGTTGTTGCAAGAATTTCATCACAGCCTCGGCGCGACCTTTGCAGAACTGAACGGCGCGCAAGTCGTCGGCGACTACGGCGACTGGCTGGCCGAGCACGCCGCGCTGCGCGAATCGGCGGGCGTGATTGATTTGAGTTTTCGTTCGCGTCTCTGCCTCGTCGGTGCGGATCGTGCGCGGTTCTTGCACGGGCAAGTCACGAACGACGTAAAAAAACTCCGCACGGGCGAAGGTTGCTACGCTGCCATCACCACCGCGAAGGGAAAAATGGAAAGCGATCTGAACATTTTTGCGCTTGCGGAGGAATTGCTTTTGGATTTCGAACCGGGGCTGACGGAAAAAATTTGTGCGCGGCTGGAAAAATTCATCGTGGCCGATGACGTGCAGATTGTGGATGCCGCGCCGCATTATGGTTTATTGAGCGTGCAAGGGCCGAACGCCGCCGATGTCATTCGCGCCATCGGGTTGGCTGCCGAAATTCCCGCCCAGCCGCTTGGCTCCGTGAAAATTTCTGACGCGATGCTCAGTGAAATTTATCTTGGAAATAATCCACGACTCGTCACAAACGGCTTTGACCTGTTTGTCCCAAACAATTCCCTTGGCGCGGTCGCGGATAAATTGATTGCCGCCGCGAAAATTTTTGGCGGACGCGCCGTCGGCTGGACCGCATTTGAAACGGCACGCATCGAGGCGGGCATTCCGCGTTATGGCGCGGACATGGACGAGACGTGCATCCCGCTGGAATGTGGCCTCGAAAGCCGCGCCATCACTTACACCAAGGGCTGCTACATCGGGCAGGAAGTAATTAACCGCATTCACAGCGTCGGCCATGTGAGCCGCGAGCTGCGCGGCTTGCGATTGCCGGATGATTTGAAATCGCTGCCCGTGCGCGGCGAGAAATTTTTTTTCGGCGGCAAGGAAGTTGGCCACGTCACCAGCGCAGTGAAATCGCCGTCGTTTGGCAACCTCGCGCTCGGCTACGTCCGCCGCGAGGTGAATCAAATTGGAAGCGAACTGACGCTGCGCCCGGCGGCGGGTGAGGTGGCGGTGAAAATTGTGGCGCTGCCGTTCGTGTGATTTGCAACGGCAGAAAATTCATTTTCTCCGTGCGGACTTTCGCTAAACTGCGCGGATGAATTTATTGCCGTTCGGAAAATTGCCGCCTGCAAAACCGCGTTCGTTTGTTCCCGCTGAAATTAATTTGGGCGACTGGCCGCTTATCGCGCCGCTGTTCGACCAATTGGAACGGCGGGCCGCCGAGGCTGCCAGCGTTGCCGCTTTTGAGAAATGGTTGCTCGACTGGAGCGAACTTTCCGCCGCGCTGGATGAGGAGTCAAGCCGCCGCAACATCGCGATGACCTGCCACACGGACAATGCCGAGGCGGAGAAGGCGTATCTGCACTTCGTCGAAAACGTCGAGCCGCAACTCAAGTCGCGGCAGTTTGCACTGGAGAAAATTTACGTCGCGCATCCGCAGCGGAAAAATCTGCCACCGGCGCGCTATGAAGTCTTCGACCGCGACGTAAAAAATCACGTCGAACTTTTCCGCCCGGAAAACGTCGCACTGGAAACCGAGGAGGCCAAGCTCGGCCAACAATACCAAAAACTCATCGGCGCGCAGACGGTGACTTTTCGCGGCGAAGAAAAAACGCTCGTGCAGATGGGGCGTTATCTCGAAGAGCCGGATCGCGCGTTGCGGCAGGAGGCGTGGGAGCTCGTCGCCAAGCGCCGTTTGCAGGATGTGGACAAGTGCGAGGAAATCATGGACGAGCTGATTCAGTTGCGCCATCAGATCGCGAAGAATGCGGGCTTCGATAACTATCTTGAATTTATTTTCCGACAGAAAGGCCGCTTCGATTACACGCCGGCGGACTGTGTGAAATTTCACGACGCCATCGAAAGCGAAATCATGCCCGCAGTCCGCGAAATTCAGGATGAACGCAAGCGGCAGTTGAAATTGGAGAAGCTGCGTCCGTGGGACTTGGCCGTGGATCCGCAAAATCGCGCGGCGTTGAAACCGTTTGCCGATGTCAGCGAAATGGTTTTACGCACGCAGAAAATTTTCAACCACCTTGACGCGGAACTCGCGGGAAATTTTCAGGAGATGCAGGACAAGAAATTGCTCGACCTCGATAATCGCAAAGGCAAGGCACCGGGCGGCTACCAGTCCACGTTGAGCGAGGCGCGTGTGCCGTTCATTTTCATGAACGCCGTCGGGGTGCAGCGCGATGTGGAGACGCTGTTACACGAGGGTGGTCACGCGTTCCACGCGCAGGCCACGCGCGGCGAGGATTTGTATCCGTATCGCAATGCGCCGATTGAATTTTGCGAGGTCGCCTCGATGGCGATGGAACTTCTCGGCAGCGAATTTCTCGAAGAATTTTACGCCCCCGCCGAAGCGAACCGCGCGCGCAAGACGCTGCTCGAAGGCATCATCGGATTTTTTCCATGGATGGCAGTGGTGGACGGTTTTCAGCACTGGATTTATACGCATCCCAGCCACACGCGCGGCGAGCGCAAGGCGGCTTACTTGCAACTGATGAATCGTTTTGGCGGCGAGGTGGATTTCAGCGGCTTTGAAGAAGTGCGGGCGCACTCGTGGCACCGGCAGTTGCACATCTTTCTGTATCCGTTTTACTACGTCGAATACGGCATCGCGCAGCTCGGCGCGTTGCAGGTGTGGGCGAATTCGCGGGCGAACAAAGCGAAAGCGCTGGGCGATTACAAAACGGCGCTGACGCTTGGCGGCTCGCGGACGCTGCCGGAATTGTTCGCGGCGGCGGATTGCAAATTGGAATTTAGCGCGGCGACCATCAAGCCGCTGATTCAACTGGCGGCTTCAGAACTCAAGAAGTTATGAAGTCGAAGCCGGCCTTGCATTGACGCGCTTCAATCGCCCATGCACGTTCCGACGTGCCGGGCGGTCTGCACCCAGGAATGATCCAGCGGAACGGCCTTGCGCTTGCCGGCGACTTTTTCCAATGGCACGGGCGTCGTGCCATCGCCGCGCGCGGCCACCATCACGCCAAAATGATTTTCGTTGATGAGGTCGGCGGCGGCGCTGCCGAGGCGCGTGGCCAGCACACGGTCGGCGGCGGACGGTGTGCCACCACGTTGAACGTAACCGAGAATCGTTACACGGGATTCGAGATGGGTGAGTTCTTCCAATTGTTTCGCGAGCCGGATGGTGTTGCCCTGATGCCGCAATTCGAGTTCGGCGATTTCCTTCTTTGCGGATTTTTTGGACTGGATGTCCTTGGCGCGCGCCAGTTTTTTTTCCGCTCCGGACATGGCGCGGGCATCGTCGCGGCTCATCGCGCCTTCGGCCACGGCCACGATGCTGAAATTCGTTCCGTGCTGGCTGCGGCGGCGAATGGCTTCGGCGATTTTCTCCACGTCGTAGGCGAGTTCGGGAATGAGAATCACATCCGCCCCACCTGCGATGCCGGAGCCGAGCGCGAGCCAGCCGGCGCGATGCCCCATGATTTCGGCAACGATGATGCGGTGATGGCTGTGCGCGGTGGAATGCAATCGGTCAATGGTCTCGGTCGCAATGTCCATCGCGGTGGCAAAACCAAAGGTCGCGTCGGTCATTGCCACATCGTTGTCAATCGTCTTGGGCAGCGTGATGACGTTGAGTCCGGCTTGATGGAGCCGCAACGCATTTTTTTGCGTGCCGCCGCCGCCGAGGCAGACGAGGCAGTCGAGCCCCCACTTGTCGTAATTTTTCACGATGGTCTCGGTCATGTCCTGCGTCTTGCCGTCAATGACCATGCGGTGTGGCTTGTCGCGGCTGGTGCCGAGAATCGTGCCGCCCACGGTGAGGATACCGGCCAGCGTGTGGCGGTCCAACGGCAGGCGATTATTTTCCACCAGGCCGCGAAAGCCGTCGCGAAAGCCGATGATCTCCATGCCATAAAAGCCCAGTGCGGTCTTGCCGACACCACGGATGGCGGCGTTGAGGCCGGGGCTGTCGCCGCCGGCGGTGAGGATGCCGATGCGTTTGACCTTGGAAGTTTTGGAAGATTTAGCCATGCGGGATGATTTGAAACTGCCGGAAAATTTTTGTCGAGCAGAAGTTTAAAAATTATTATGGACGACGGCGCAACGTGAACACCGCCGTCAAACTTCCCAGCCACGCGATGAGCGAGATGGGCGCGCCGATTTCAAACGCACGATCTTCGTAACGCAAGTGCAGGCGATGTCTGCCTGCCGGAATTTGCACGGCTTGAAATGCGACGTTTGCCCGCAGGAGTTTTGCCGGTTGCCCGTCAATTTCCGCGCGCCAGTTGTGATAATATGTCTGCGCCACGACGACGAGCGACGGTTCGGCGGCTTCGACTTCGGCGTCCACGGTTTGATTTCCAAATTTGGAGTTGAGAACTTTGGCTGCGGTTTGATTTGAAACGGTGATAAAAGATTTTTCCTCCGGCGACAGGAAAACAATCGTTCGCCCGTCGAAACTATTTAGCGTGAGCGCGTGGAGCGATTTGGTGTCGTCGAGGAAAACAGGTTTTTGTCCGGCGGTGACGAGCGGCAAAAAGTTGGTGCGCGACTGCCAGTGGAGAGAATCCCATGGTGCGGTGATATATGAAACGCCCAAAAAGCCTTCAATGTGTGAGCAGTCTTCACGGGGTATGCCGTAAGCGCGCTTGAAGTCATCTACGCTGAATACTCTATTATAAATTTCCGAAAGCAGGCCGTCGAACTCGCGCGGTGTGAGTGAGAAGAAGCCGTCCACCTTCGGCACGGCGTCGAGCAGGTTGGCGTTGGCGCAGTAGCCGACGCGCTTGGCGAGAAAATTATCTTTGGGATCGCTGACAGCGAAGCGCGTGAGTTCAAGCGCGGCGGAAGGCGAGAGCATCGCGCGCGAACCGCCGAGTTCCGGCTGCGGATTCATGGCGAGCTTGGTGCGGACTATGTTTGATTCATAAACGCTCGGCGGCACGGTGGGGTTTTGCCTCGGCTCATGCGTGAAGACATCCAGCCACGCGACGAAAATCAAAGCCAGCGGCGCAAGGCGGAGCAGCGGCGATTCGCTTTTGCGTGCCAGCACAAACAAAATTCCGCCGGTCAAAAGTAAAAATGCCGCGCGGGAAATCCCG
>CAIKKJ010000018.1 GCA_903827955.1 uncultured Verrucomicrobia subdivision 3 bacterium | reverse complement strand
AGGATTTTTCGATCTGCAAGTCAATGGGTTTGCGGGAGTTGATTTCAATGATCCTGACGCGGCGGATGAGGATGTCTTGATTGCTACGGAGAAATTACGTGCCACCGGTGTCACTGCTTTCCTGCCAACCCTAATAACCTCTTCGCTGGACCGGTTTAGCCGCTGTGCAAATAAAATGTCACGGCTGAAACCGGCCAGCGTTGTAGGTTTTCACATGGAGGGCCCCTATATATCTTCTGAAGATGGCCCGCGCGGTGCCCATCCCCGTGAACATGTCTCCAGCGCCAGCATCGAAGATTTTTCGCGACGGCAGGAAGCTGCTGAAGGAAAAATTCTTTTGGTGACGCTAGCGCCGGAAGTGCCGGGTGCGTTTCCACTGATTGAGCATTTGGTCGACGCGGGGATTCGCGTCGCGATCGGGCACAGCGCCGCTACGCCGGATCAAATCACGGATGCGGTCAAAGCTGGCGCCACGCTCTCAACACACCTAGGCAATGGCTGTCATTTGCAAATGCCGCGGCATCCTAATCTCATTTGGGAACAACTGGCGCATGATAGTCTTTATGCCTCATTGATTGTGGACGGGCACCATCTGCCACCGGCGACGGTTAAGTCGATGATTCACGCAAAGGGATTCGAAAGAATTATTTTGACCACTGACGCAATGTCAGCGGCAGGATGCGGGCCGGGAAATTTTCAATTGAATGGTGAGACGGTTTCAGTTGGTGTGGACGGCCGGGTCTCGCCATCAGGAAAACCGTGGTTGGCGGGATCCTCCTTGACGATGAACTGTGCCGTTGCCAACACGGCAAAGTTCACCGGCTTGCCTTTAGCGACGATCTGGAACATGGCTTCCATTCAACCGGCGGCATTTTTTGGATTAAAACCGACGGGCTACCTCATCGCAGAATGGGATGCGAAAAATTATCAGCTAACCATTGAGGAGGTAGTCGCATGATTGTTGCGACTATAAAAAATTTACGTTGGTATATTGCAGGTCTGTTGTGCCTCGCCTCGGCTTTGAACTATCTCGATCGGCAAACGCTCTCGGTTTTGATCGGAACCATCAAAGAAGAATTACATCTGACCAATGCCAGCTATGGGGAGATCAATGCCTGGTTTCTAGCCAGCTATGGCGTGATGTATGCCGTTAGCGGACGTGTGATTGATATCATCGGCACTCGTCGCGGTTTCATGGTTTTCGTCACTGGTTGGTCCGTGGCGAATATGTTGCACATGTTCGCGACTAGCGTCGGACAATTTTCATTCTTCCGACTGCTACTCGGTGTCTTTGAGCCGGGCAGCTTTACCGGCGGCATGCGGGCGGTAAGTGAATGGTTTCCGATGCGGGAGCGGGCACTGGCAGTCGGAATTTTCAATGCTGGCACCGCCGTTGGTTCCATGCTTTCTGCGCCAGTGGTGACCTTGGTAGCAGTGCAATGGGGTTGGCGCGCGGCCTTCTTGACAACTGGCTTATTGGGTTTTGTGTGGGTGGCATTATGGTGGTGGCTTTACAAATTACCCTCAAAGCATCGGCAATTAAGTTTGGAAGAACGCGCCTTAATCGAAGAGGGCAAAGATTCCTCGGTCGGGCAACCGGCCGCGCCGCTTGGTCGACTGCTGCGGATGAAAGAAACTTGGGGCTGTCTATTGGTGCGCGCGCTGACCGATCCAATCAGTTATTTTTTGATGTTTTGGATTCCGCTATATTTTCAAAAGCGCCATGGATTTGTGCTGAGGGACATCGGTTTGTTTGTTTGGATTCCGTTTGCCGCCGCTGCGCTAGGCAGCGTGACGGGCGGCGCGTTGCCGCGCTGGCTCATCTCGCGTGGTTGGTCGCTCAATAAAGCACGTAAAACGACGATGAGCTTGATGACGCTGGGAATTTTTCTGGGGGCTATCAGTGCGACTCAGGTGACACGACCGGGGTTGGCGCTAGCGTTGGTGGCCAGCATGACGTTTTGCCACGCCGGCTGGGGCAACATCATGTTGCCCGCAGAAATATTTCCCAATAATGCCGTCGCCACTGTGACCGGGCTTGGTGGTGCGCTGGGTTCGTGGATGGGGGCATTGTCGCAACTCTACATTGGTCATGTGGTAGATGCGCTTGGCTTTGTGCCGATCTTTGTGGCGTGTGCCGGATTATATCCGATCGCGCTGTTTTTGGTTTTTACCATGATTGGACGACTCGGTGTCGTGCGAAGCGTTTAAATTGCTTTGGCAAGTGTTAGAAAAGTTTCGAGATTTATGAAGTTTAAAGTTTTGTTTAGTAGTTATATTGCTGTTGCGATATTGACGGTTTCGGCAACCGCTGCTGACCTGCGCATTGGCATTGTCGGCTGCGACACCTCGCACGTGCCGGCGTTTACGGAGATTTTCAACGACCCGAAAACCGAGGGCTTTGTCCCCGGCGGCAAAGTCGTGGCGGCGTTCAAGGGTGGTAGCTTGGATTTTCCACAGAGTGCCACGCGTGTGGATGGTTTTACGAAGACGTTGCAGGAAAAATTCGGCGTGAAATTTTACGACACCATTCCCGCGCTCTGCTCGAACGTGGACGTGGTCTTGTTGGAAAGTGTCGACGGTCGCGCGCATCTTGAGCAGGCTCGCCAGATCATCGCCGCGCATAAGCCGCTGTTCATTGACAAGCCAATGGCGGCGTCACTGGCCGATGTGCTGGAAATTTTCCACCTGGCCAAAGAGGCTAATGTTCCCATTTGGAGCGCGTCTAGTCTGCGTTTCGGCAAGGATTCGCAATCCGTGCGCGAAGGAATTATCGGAGCGGTGAACCACGCTGAAACATACAGCCCGCTGGAGCTGGGCGAACATCATCCGGAACTTTTCTTTTATGGCATTCATGGGGTTGAATCGCTTTTCACCGTCATGGGCACGGGTTGTGTATCGGTGCAACGTCGGACGGAGACAAACGGCGCGGTGGAAGTTGTCGGCACCTGGCGCGGCGGGCGGACGGGAATTTACCGGCAGGATTTAGCAAAAAAATATCACGGCACGGCCGCAGGACAGAAGGGCGAAGCCGCCATCGGTTCATACGACGGTTACGCGCCCCTCGCGGTGGCGATCATGAAATTTTTTCAGACCGGAATAGCACCTGTCCAACCGGAGGAAACGATAGAGCTGTTTGCGTTCATGGCGGCGGCGCAAGCGAGCAAGGACAAGGGTGGCGCGGTTATCCGGCTGGATGAAGTGATGCCAAAGCTTCGCCGTCAATCGGCCAAGGTGGATTCAGACAATTTGCTTGTGCATGAAAATTGACCCGATTTCAAAATGCTTTGTCGCTGCTGCCTGCGCGTTGCTTCTGACGGCGATTTCGGTTCGTGCCGACGGGCTGTGGAAAGCCGGAACGGCGAAGGCTGTCATCACGCCCACGGAAAAAATGTGGCTCGCTGGATTTTCCAATCGCACCAATCCCGCAACCGGTGAGAAGCTGATGGATTTGTGGGTCAAGGGACTCGCGCTTGAAGATGCGTCAGGTCATCGCGCTGTCATCCTTACAGCGGATCTACTCGGTATCCCGCAAAACGTTTATCAGCATGTCCGCACAGCCATTGGTAAAAAATTTGCACTGCAGCCGGATCAGATTTTGCTGTGCGCCTCACACACGCATTGCGGCCCGGTGTTGCGTGATGCGCTCTATGACATTTATCCACTGGATCAATCACAACGCAATCTGATTGAAAAATATACTACCCAGCTGGAGTCGCACATGATTGAGGTCGTGGGTGCAGCCATCGCCGACCTAGCGCCAGCGCGGATTACTTCCGGGCAAGGCACAACGGCGTTTGCGGTGAATCGACGCAATAATCTTGAACCGAAAGTGCCGGATATGATCGCCGCTGGTGACCTCAAAGGGCCGGTGGATCACTCGGTTCCCGTGCTGGCGGTGTATACGCCCGATGGGAAATTGAAATCGGTTCTTTTCGGTTATGCTTGTCACAACACCACGTTGCAGTTGAGCGAATGGAGTGGCGACTACGCAGGTTTCGCGCAGCTCGCTCTCGAAAAAAATCATCCCGGCGCGCAGGCGATGTTTTTCATGGGCTGCGGCGGTGATCAAAACGCGTTGCCCCGTCACGAGATCTATTTGAGTCAGCGTTACGGTCATATGCTGGCGTCAGCGGTTGAAGAAGTTTTGGTTGCGCCACCGCACAATCTGCCGCCGGAACTGATCACCAAAATGAAAACGATCACGCTGCCGTTCGGCACGCCGCTGACCGTTAACGAATTGCAGACGCTGAAAAACGATTCCCAGCCGCCGACGCGCCGCTGGGCCACGCGCTGGCTGGAGTTTTTGCAATCGGGCAAAACGCCAGCGCACGATTATTCATTTCCCCTTCAGGCTTGGGAGTTCGGCGGACAACAACTCCTGCTCACGCTCGGCGGTGAGCCGGTGGTGGATTACGCGAATAAGTTTAAGCAGTCGTTCGGCGCGCAGACATGGGTTGCGGGCTATTGCAACGACGTCATGACTTACATCCCCTCGCTGCGCGTATTGCTCGAGGATGCAGTGACGAAACCCGGTGCTCGCTGGGGCTACGAGGGCAGCTATTGTTTTGTCGTCTATGGGCTACCTGCCAAACGCTGGGGCGAAAATGTGGAAGACTTGATCACCAGCGGCGCAAAGGAACTCGTGGGGGAAATCAAAAAATGAACATCCGCCGCGTGCTAAGTTTAGTTTTGCATTTCGGCGTAATGGCCGTGTGCACTCTTCCGTTTTTCGGCTGCGCCACGCAGCGCTCAAAAAGTGAAGCGGCAGAGTCAGCACGCTTCAAAATTTTGTCGGGGACGTTCGGCACTTACGACGCGGAACCGCGTTTAGATAATGGCCGAGTGGATACCGACCGCCTCGTCGCAGAACTCGTCAAGGTCAAGGCCAACACCTACAACTTCCTGATTCATCACCGGCCAACCGATTGGGAGGATTTGCAAATTTTTCTGCCGAAAGCGCGGGCCAATCACATCAAGGTATGGGTAACACTCGTGCCTCCGAGCGAACCACCATTCGCCGAACCTTTTCAGTTAGATTTTCATCGCTGGGGCATCGAGTTGGCAAAACTGAGTTTGAAAGAACCCAATTTGGTTGCTTGGAGCATTGATGATTTTTCCTACGACGCGAAAATATTCACCAGCGAATATATCAAGGCGATGGTGGAAGATTCGCACGCAATAAATTCCAAGCTGGCGTTCGTTCCGTGCCTTTACTTCAAGCAAATGAAGCCCGCGCTCGTGGAGAAATACCGGCCTTATGTTGACGGTATTTTGTTTCCGTATCGGCATGAAATGGGGCAAAGGAATTTGACGGACTGGGACACACTGGAAAAAGAGATCGCCGTCTTCCGTCAGGATTTCGGCCCGTCCGTGCCGGTGTTTGTGGATGTGTATGCCACGAAGCATTCCCAATTGAACGACTCATCGCCCGAATATGTGCAGCAAGTGATGACGATTTCGCGACGCTGTGCGGACGGTGTCCTGATTTTCTGCCATCAATACGAAGACAAAAGTCCGGAAAAATATCACGTCATAAAATCACTTTTTGAGCAATGGACAGCGGAGAAAAAATCAAAGTGAAATGTTCCCGGTATTTTCAACTATGAAAAAAAATCTTAACCGAAGAAACTTTCTCAAATCCGCGACCCAAGCCAGTGCCGGAGCGGTGGCACTGCGTTATGCCGCCGTTGCAGGAATGTTCAGTGCTAATGTGCCAAATATTTTCGCCGCCGAAACCGACTTGCCCGTGAAACTCGGCGGCAAGCCGGTCCGCACCACCCTTTTCCCGACGTGGCCGGTCTACGATGAGACCGAGGAGAAGGCATTGCTCGACGTGTTGCACAGCAAAAAGTGGTTTCGCGGCGAGGGCCAGCACGTCAATCAGTTTGAGGCTGCTTTCATGAAGCTGACCGACGCGAAGCATTGCGTTGCCACCGCTAACGGCACCAGCGCTGTGCTAGCATCGCTTGGCGCGCTCGATGTGGGACCGGGCGATGAAGTGATTGTCCCACCATATACCTTTGTCGCGACCATCAATGCCGTGCTGATGCATCACGCATTACCTGTGTTCGTGGACACAGACCCAGAGACGTTCCAGATTGATGCGAAAAAAATCGAAGCCGCCATCACTGACCGCACAGTGGCAATCATGCCCGTTCACGTCGGCGGTTCGCCCGCAGACATTGATACGATAATGGAGATCGGCTCGCGCCGAAAAATTCCCGTGGTTGAGGACGCATGTCAGGCGCATCTCGCCGAGTGGCGCGGAAATAAAGTTGGAACTTACGGCGTCACCGGTTGCTTCAGTTTTCAGGCGAGCAAAAACCTCACGGCGGGCGAAGGCGGCGCCGTGATCACCAATGACGACGAGCTGGCCGAGCGCCTTTACTCGTTTCACAACAACTGCCGAGCGCGCAAAACGGCGAGCTATAATTTCACCTATCGCGGCACGCGCGGCGCGAACCTGCGGCTCGCAGAATTTCAGGGCGCGCTGCTACTCGCGCAGTTGGCACGACTGGAAACACAGGCCAAGACTCGCGACGCGAACGCCGCGTATCTCGCGAAACAGCTCGCGGAAATTCCCGGAATAGTTCCCGCCAAAAATTACGATGGCTGCACGCGCAGCGCACATCACCTGTTCATGCTGCGCTATGGGAAAGATCAATTCGCCGGGCTGCCGCGTGCAAAATTTTTAGCCGCAATGGCGGACGAGGGCATTCCATGCTCGGGCGGTTACTCACCGCTGAATACTGAGCCGTTCATCCAGAACGCCTTCAAAACTCGCGCTTACCAGCGCGTTTATGCGCCGGATGTTTTGGCAGGATGGGCTGAGCGCACGCGTTGTCCTGCCAACGACAAAGTCTGCGACGAAGCCGTGTGGTTCACTCAAAATATGATGCTCGGTTCGCGCGCGGACATGGACGACATCGTGGCGGCGGCAAAAAAAATCCATTTGCATGCGGCTGAGCTCGCTAAAAGTTGAAGAAAATTCACTCATGCGTTTCATCGTCGCCGCCATTTTTGCCATGAGCTTCGGAGCATCCGCTGAGACTAGCGCGCCTGTCCGTCTGATGACGTTTGAGCCGGCGCATTTTCACGCGGCGCTCATCCAGAAGGAGATGCAGCCGGATGTCGCAGCGCGCGTGGATGTGTATGCGCAGCCCGGCGGTGATGTGGACGCGCACCTGAAGCGCATTGAGCAGTTTAACTCGCGGAAAACAAATCCCACACACTGGCAGGAAGTCGTCCACACGAGTGATAATCCGCTGGCGCAAATGCTCGCGGAAAAACCTGGCAATGCCGTGGTTATGTCGGGAAAAAATCGCGGCAAGATAGATGCGTTGGGAAAAATTGTCAGCGCGAAGCTGAATGTGCTAGCGGATAAACCATGGATCATTGAGGCGGAAGATTTTCCGAAACTCGCGGCAACGCTCGACTCCGCAGATGAAAACGGCGTGATTGCTTATGACGGCATGACGCAGCGGTTTGAAGTGTCTTGCCAGCTGCCGCGCGAATTGGTGAATGACGAAGCCGTGTTCGGTAAATTGGATGTTGGTTCGGCGACGAAGCCCGCTGTGGAAATGGAGAGCATTCACTATCTGCTGAAGGAAGTCGCAGGCGTGCCCTTGTTGCGACCTGCTTGGTATTTCGACATCGCACAACAGGGCGAAGCGCTTGCGGATATCGGGACGCATCTCGTGGACCTCGTGCAATGGACGCTTTTTCCAGAGCAGGCGATTGATTTCAAAAAGGACATCCAACTGACGAGCGCGACTCGCTGGCCAACGAAGATTGCACTCGCACAATTTCAACGCGTCACCGGTGAACCGAATTTCCCCGACTACTTAAAGCCATCTATCCATAGCGGTTATCTGGAATATTTTGCCAATGACACGCTGACGTATCAGCTTCGCGGCGCTTTTGTGAAGCTCTCAGTGAAGTGGAGCTACGAAGCGCCTGCAGGCAGCAAGGATTCGGAACTCGCCATTTTTCGCGGCACCAAATCGCGCGTCGAGGTGCGTCAGGGCAACGAGGAAAATTATCTACAGACGGTTTATGTCATTCCGACTGCACCTGAGTTTAAGGCGGAAGTTGGAGCGGCATTGAAAAATAAGATTGCTGCGCTCCAAAAAAATTATCCCGGCGTGTCGCTACAATCGCATGGCGATGAATTCCAACTCATGATTCCTGACGCGCTGCGCATCGGCCACGAAGCACATTTCGCCTTATTGACGCGCCATTTTCTCGATTACGTGCATGATCCTAAGTCGCTGCCTGCCTGGGAAAAACCGAACATGATCGCAAAATATTTCACCACCACCGAGGGCGTGAAACTCGCCCGTAAATCTTCAACCCAAAAATAATTTATGAACCAAACTGCCAAACTCATCTGCACCCTCGCACTCACGGCTGCGTGTGCCGCGTTCGCCGCTGATCCGTTTCAGCCAGCGCACAAGCTCACCGGCATCCCGCACGATTCCGGTTTTCCCGATGGTCACGATCCTTACAACAGCATGGGTTGCGCGAGCGACGGCAAAATTTTTTACGTCCTAAGCGCGGACAAACATGACGTCGGCGCGCGAATGTTTTGCTACGACCCGGCCACGGACAAAGTGAAATTTATTGCCGATCTCACCGAGGCGTGTGGCGAGAAGGACAAGAAATCCATCGTGCAGGGCAAGAGCCACGTCAACTTTGTAGAGTCAGATGGTAAATTATTCTTCGCGTCACACCTCGGATTTTACGGCAGCATCAACGGTAAAGAAGCGATGGGCACTCCGCCGGAGGGTTGGACCGCGTATCCTGGTGGACATCTGCTCGCGTATGATCCGAAGAGCAATAAATTTGAGGATTTCGGTATCGCACCTGACAAGGAGGGCATTCTCGCTTTCAACATGGATACCAAGCGTGGACGCGGTTTCGGGCTGACATGGCCGAGCGGAATTTTCTTCCGCTACGATTATGCGAAGCGCGATTTGAAAAGTTTTGGCAAGATGTGCGCGCTAGGCGAAGACGGCGTGGGCCCGGACTATCGCACGATTTGTCGCTCCATTTGCGTAAACCCCGAAGATGGTTCGGCATATTTTACGACCTCAGAAGGCGACATTTTTCGATATCGCGCTGATAGTGATACGGTGGAAAAGGTCAAAGGCGACAATCTCAAGAAAGATTATTTCGGCATCTACGATTACACCTCGCCCGGTCACATGGGTTACAATTGGCGGCAGACATTTTATCGTCAAGCCGATGGCATGATCTACGGTGTGCATGGCAATTCCGGCTATCTCTTTCGTTTCAATCCCAAGACGGAGCAGGTGCAGGTGCTCGACCGCATCACTTCAGATCCCTCCAAAGCGAGTGGTATATTCGATCAATTCAGCTACGGCTACCTCGGTTTCGGTCTCGCGCACGATAACAAAACGATTTATTACCTGACCGGTGGCCCGATTTACGAAAACGGCAAGCGCCTCACAGGCAAAAACAAAACGGCGATGGGTGAAGCGAAGGGACTAGAAGATCTACATCTGGTCACCTACGACATTGAAGCCGGTGTGAGCAAAGATCACGGCGCAATTTATTTTCCGAACGGTCAGCGTCCGCTTTATGTGAATTCTCTCTGCATCGGCCTCGACGGCACAGCGTATTTCATGGCGCGTATCACCGAGAAAGGCCAGACGCATTCCGATTTGATCAGCGTCAAGCCGTGAACCTGCTTTCGCAGCCGCAAATATAATGAACTTCGTTGATTGGCTCGTCGTAGCGGCATCATGCGGACTTGTCTTCACGGTCGGCCTGCTGTTTGCTCGGCGATCTTCGAAGAAAGGCGCGGCGGGCTACTTCGCTGGCGACCGCGACGTGCCGTGGTGGGCCATCGGACTCTCGAACACGGCGACCTACAGCTCCGGCACCGGCGCGTTCGTGATGCTTGTGCTCGTGTTCGGTCTGTCCGGCAACTGGTTGTGGTGGGCGAGCTGGATCGTGTGGATGCCGCTCGTAGCCATCGTCTGGGCGCGCATGTGGCGGCGAATGCAAATTGTCACCACGGCGGAGCTCATCTCGCTGCGTTACGGTGGAAAACCTGCTGTGGTTGCACGTAAAATATACGCTTTTGTTTGCTGCTTCGGGTTTGCGGTTCTAATCATCGCTTACATCACCGGATTTTTCGCAAAGACGATTGCGCCTCTCTGCCCACTCACGACCTGGCAAGTCCTACTCATTTTCGGCGGCATCACAGTTTGTTACACGATGTTCGGCGGATTGCTGGGCGTCGTGTATGCGGACGTCGTGCAATTTTGCATCATGATCACTGGCTGCATAGTATTTCTCGTGCTAGCGATCTCGCACAATGGCGGTTGGCAAAATATTTTGTCGCACGTCCAACAGATTCGCCCGTCAGGCCTTGTGCAAACACCTCCGACGCCCTCGATTGACGTCCTGACAATGTTAGCGCTGTTTGTGCAGGGCTGGTTCTTTGCGGGTTCGCCAACAGCCGGCGAAGGCATGACCGCACAACGCTTCATGGCCGCTCGCGACGAACGGCACGCCGTTGGCGGACAGTTATTCAATGCTTTTCTTGCGCTGTCGTTTCGCACGCTACCGCTGATTGGCTTGGGTGTAGTGGCGATGTCGTTGTTCTGGACTTCTGATTTGGAGAAGAATCTCGGCGCGATGCCGACTGGCTCTACCATGTTGAAAGACCCGGCGCACGCGTGGGGCGAACTTATCAAGGCTTCGAATTTGCCGCACGGTTTCATCGGCTTGCTCGTCGCGGCGGAAGTCGCAGCGTTTATGGGCTCGTTGAGTTCGCTCATCAACTGGGGCGGAAGTTTTGTAGTGAATGATTTGCTCCCAGCACACTTCGCCAAGGAAGAGGGTAAAGTTTGGATTAGCCGGCTGACGACACTCGCTTTGTTCCTCTTCGCCGCGACCGTCACGATTCTCTTCGTGGATAACATGGTCAGCTGGTTTCTCTTCATCAATTCGGCGATGGTCGTTTTCCTTTTGCCGCTTTCGTGGTTCCGCTTTTTTTGGTGGCGCTTCAACGTCTGGGGCGAACTCTCAGCCGTCGTGCTTGGGTTGCCACTAGCCATCCTCGTCTGGTTTCCGCTTAATTTCCAAAGCAAACCAATGTGGCAGGGACTTGGTTTGTTGTTTGGTTTGAGCATCGTGGTATTGGTAGCGGTGACGCTGCTCACGCCGCCAGAATCGACGGAGACTTTAAAAAAATTCTACGCACGCTGTCGTCCGCCGGGATTTTGGAAGCCCATCAGCGATGAAGTGCCGCTGACGGACACGGGCGAACCAAGCGCCACCGAGATGTTTTGGGATTCGCTGCTTGGCATCATCGCCTCACTGGGATTGGTGCTGGCGACGAACGCCGTTTTCGTCGGTGATTGGCCGCGATTTGTTGCGAGCATTACCGTCTGCATCATGACCGGATCTTGGTTGCTTCGCCGAATCCTATTGAAGTCGCGCGCGGCCAAGTTAATCAAAACAATCGAGCCCAAGGTTGCACCATGAAACTTCTCGCATTTCTGCTTTCGCTCCTCGCTGCTGCTGCGCTAAGGGTTACCGCTGTCGAACCAACTGCAGACATTCACACGAATTTTACATTCGCCCTGCCTCTAGCAAAACGCACTTTTCCCGAGCCACTACCCGTCGGCGCGCAGCCCGGATTCAAAATCCGCGGCACCAAGGGCTGGGCGTGGACCCCAGATCAGTATCTTGCGGAGATTCCATTCATCGCGAAGTATAAAATGAATTTCCTGATGAACTGCTATCTCTCGATGTTCGACATCGAACACTACGCGAAGTGGAACGATCCCGATGCAAACCGCTGGTGGGAAGATTTGCCTTCCGCAAAAAAAGCCGCCTACGAAAAAGTGGTGCGGTCAGCGCAAGCGCACGGATTACAATTTTGTTTCAGCATGAATCCGAATTTGTTCAGCAAACGAACAGTCAACGAGGAGTCTGCTGAAAGCATCGACTTGCTCTTCAAACATTATGCCTGGATGCAAAGTCTCGGCGTGAAATGGTTCAACCTCGCGCTCGACGACGCCACAAATGGCATCAATGCCGCCACGCAGGCCAAAGTTTGCAATGAGGTTTTTCACCGGCTGCGCGCCAAAGATCCAGAGGCGCAGATGATTTTTTGCCCAACGTATTATTGGGGCGACGGCACGCGGTCCCATCAGCAAGCGTATCTTGAAGAACTCGCACGTGAACTCGACAAAGAGATCTATGTTTTTTGGACCGGTGATGAGGTCGTTGGCAAAGTCACTCGGTTAGCGGCAGAAAAATTTCACGGCTTCGTGCAACACCGGATTTTTCTCTGGGACAATTATCCCGTGAACGACGGTCATCCCACGATGCATCTTGGTCCGGTGACTGATCGTGAGGCAGATATTTGCGAAATCGTTGACGGCTATGTGAGCAATCCGCTGCGGGAGCAGAGTGAAATCAACCGCATCCCGCTCGCGACGTGCGCGGACTACGCCTACAACCCACGCGGCTATGATGCGCAACGCTCTATTGGTCAGGCGATTTTGTTGCAGGCTGAAAAACCGTCGCAGCGCGAAGTGCTGTGCAAATTAGTCGAGGCTTATCCGGGAATGTTGCTCACGCCCGGCGTTGGCAAAAAGAGAACTGCCTACAATCCGGTGCGTGCGCAGATGGACAACATTCTCGCGCTAACGCAACCGCGTTTCATCGCGCAGGCTTATATCGCCTCGCTCGACGATTTGGCCGCTCGCTTGCAAACCGAATTTCCCCATCGCTACGAAGCGGAAAAAAAGACGCTCGCTGCGGACATCGCGGAAGTGAAAAAGAAATTCGCCGCGAAATATCTCTAAGATTTTATGAGTGAAACTTTGGCTATCTTTGGCGGAAGTAAAACGCGCATCAAGCCATTTACGAGTTGGCCGGTTTTTGACGAGACCGATGAACAGCGGTTGCTTGGTGTGTTGCGTTCCGGCAAATGGGGCAAGCTCAACGGCGAAGAAGTATCGGATTTCGAGCGCCGCTTCGCGTCGATGCATGATTGTAAAAATGCCATTGGCGTGGTGAACGGCACGGTGTCGCTCCGCATTGCTTTGATGGCAGCTGGAATCAAGGCCGAGGACGAAGTGATCGTTCCGCCTTACACGTTTCTCGCAACAGCGACCGCGGTAATTGAGGCGAATGCTATTCCAGTTTTTGCCGACATCAATCTGGAGACGTTCAACCTTGATCCCCAATCTTTGGAGGCAGCCATCACGCAAAAGACTCGCGCAATTATTCCCGTTCACATGGCCGGCCAACCAGCGGAAATGGATGCGATTCTGGCGATTGCAAAAAAACACAACCTCCTCGTCATTGAAGACGCAGCGCACGCGCACGGTGCGTCCTACAAAAATCGCGGAGTTGGTTCTATAGGACACATGGGCTCGTTCTCGTTTCAATCGTCAAAAAATCTCACGAGCGGCGAGGGCGGTATCATCACGACAAACGATGACCAGCTTGCGGAGGCTTGTCGCTCCATCCATAACTGCGGCCGCATCACGGGCGGTTTATGGTATGAGCATCACGTCATATCAGCGAACTATCGACTTGGTGAATTTCAGGGTGCGATCCTGAACACGCAATTGAATCGTCTCGAAGCACAAACCGCCACCCGTGATTGCAATGGGCAATATCTCGCGGCGAAATTGAGCAAGATTCCCGGCATTTACCCGCAACGCCGAACCACTGAAACCACGCGGCACGCGTATCATCTGTTTTTGTTCCGGATTGTGGCGGAGCAATTTGGTTCATCGCGCACAGCTATTCTTCAGGCGCTTGCAGCCGAAGGTGTTCCCGTTTCCGGCGGCTACGCAATTCCGTTATATCGCCAGCCGTTGTTTTTAAATAAAGCCTTTGGTCCATATCTACCGGATGCGAGGAGTCGACTCGACTACGGCAAAGTCAGTTGCCCGAATTGTGAGAAGATTTGTGCTGAGCAGGGGGCGTGGCTGGAACAAAGCATTTTTCTCGGAGGTCAATCCGATATGGATGACATCGCTTGTGCATTTGAAAAAATTTACCAAAACCGCCACCTACTTGCTGAATTGAAATGATGAAGCTTGGAACAGCTCAGATCGACATCACGCCCCAACCGGGCGTGGAGCTTTCTGGTTTTGCTGCCCGGGTTCAGCCTTCGATCGGCGTGCTTGATAAGCTTTTTGCGAAAGCGCTTTTTATCGAAACCGAACAAACTAAATTGCTTTGGATCCACTGCGATTTGATTGGATTTGATCGTGCGATCATTTTGGAATTCCGTCGCTGGGCGCATGAAAAACTTGGGCTCGGCACGCATCAGGTGATGCTCTCCGCAACGCACACACACTCTGGTCCGGCGACGATTCATCTGCGCGAGTGCGGCGAATACGATTCGGACTACGTTGAGTTTTTACAGAAAAGTTTACGCCGGGCGGCGGAAATAGCGATGGCGCAAAGTGAAGTTGTCGGCCTGACGTGTGTGGAAGGACTGCTTCCACTCGCCGTGGATCGCCGCCAGACAGCAAAGCCGCATATCGATCCCCGCATTGCAGCGATTGGATTTCGCCGACACGACGGCAGCTTTATCACTGTGCTAATGAATTACGCTGTGCATCCGGTCGCGCTCGGTTCCACGAACCGTGATATCAGCGCGGATATTTTTGGTGAAGCGGCTAAACGGCTTTCACGCGAATTGCTGGGTCGTCCGTTGGTTTTGATGACCAACGGCGCGTGCGGTAATTTGAATCCGCCAGCCGAAAATGTTTCGTTTGAACAGTTGAAGTCGTGGGGTCGGCAAATTGCCGACGTGGTGCAACCGTTGTTGCTTGGTGGAAAAATAGATTTTCAGCCCACGTTGAAACTGCTGAACCGCAACCTTGAATTGCCCTTGGAAACACTGGACGCGGCTGGGATCAATGATTTTGCGGATCAAGCTCTACGCAACCCAGTGCCGCTCGCTGCGTGGGGCGATAAATATCGACGCGTTGTGGCGCACTGGCGCGCGACACTCTTGAATCAAATCAAGAAAAACGAAACGACTCAGAACGAAGCCGAGTTGTTCGGTTTGCTTCTTGGTGATGTGATTTTCTTAGGGGTGAATGCAGAGGTGTTTTCCGAATTTACTGAATGGCTGCGCGAAAAATCCCGGCGGCAGGTTTATCTCGTCGGTTATGCAAACGGCGATATCGGCTATTTACCGACGCGCACGGCCTATGCCGAGGGGGGTTACGAAGTGGACGTGGCGCACTTGTTTTACGGCGGCTTTCGTCCGCGCGCCGGGGGGCTCGAGTTGCTGGCTGCCGCCGCCCAAGATTTGGTTGGCGAATGGGAGAAATAATTGATGCGCCGAAGCAATTATTCAGAAAAAATCAACGTTCTGCCGACGCAGATTAAATCTGGCCATGGTTGGACGCGGCGTTCATTCGTTCAATCGCTCGGCGGAATGGCGTTAGGGGCAGGTTTGATTTCCAATCACCCGCTCGCAAGTTCCGCGATTGAAACATCTGTTGGAAATAATCCTAGTGGTAAAAAAAATCGTCCGCGCTATCGGGCCATTGGTTGGTGGATGACGTTTGATGATCTCACTTGGCCGAACCCGGAATTGATGGACAAGATTCGCCGCCGCGCGGATCAATGTGTGGCTAGCGCAGTGAACTGTTGCATCGTTTTCGGCGCGCATTTGCGCTGGGATTTTATGCCGTTGTGGGAGCGTTTTCACGACGAACTTCGGTTTGTCGCCGATGAGTTGCACCAGCGCAACATTCTTCTATTCGATCATCACTCTGCTACGATCGTGCATCGGCCGCGCAACCGCGAGGAGGCGCTCGATATTTGGCGGCGAAACCGTCATCACATTTCTTTTTATCCATCTCGTGAAAACGCGGCCACTTGGGAGTTTGAAGGTTCGCATCTGAACGACTGGCGGATGCTGGACGTGGAAACAGGTGCGCCGGTATTTGTGCCAGCTTACACCGCTGAACAATTCTGCCTGAACCATCCCGGCTTTCGCAAAGGTTATGCTGCCTATGTTAAAAAGCTGCTCGCAGATACGGGCGTGGACGGGTTGATGAGCGACGACATGCTTTTCTACGCGGACTGGCGTGCCTGCGGCTGCCAGTTTTGTCGCGACCGGTTTCGCCGCGAATACAATCATGATTTGCCACCGGTGGGCGACACTAGTTTCTGGGGCAACCGTCGTAGTCAGGCGTTTCGTGATTGGATAACAATGCGTTTCCAGACTCCCGCTGATTTCTTGGCGGTGGTCAAAAAGTCGTTGCCGGAAGACTTTCCTCTGCTCACCTGCTGCTCCAGCAGTGATAATTTTTATCTGCCCGGTTTTGGCATGAGCTATCAGGATTTCATCCAGAATTGTAATCATGTCATGCTCGAAATGGTCGGCCAGACTCCTGCGATCGAAGGAACTTGGGACGATCGTGTGCCGAGCCAATTGCTGCACCTAGATATATCTCGCACGCACAATGCGCCGTGTTTCGGTCTTGGGTATGGATTTTTTCCGGACACAGCTTTTTTTATCTGGGCGGTGAATAAATTTCTCGGTTCAGATTGCTGGTTCAGCACGGTGAAAGGGCGGTTGAACGCCACGCCGACGGAAGTTGCTGCGCTCGCTGATGACTCGGAATTGGTCGGTGAAGGTTTTAACTGGGAAAAAACGCGCCCGGAATTATTTCGTGGCGATGCAGCTACCGATACGGCGATTTTTTTCTCGCGCGCCACGCGTGATTTTTACAGCCAAGTCATCGGTGATTATTGTGGGGACTATAATGCGAGTTGCCTGAATTTATCGCGGGCTAATCTCCCGTGCGAAGTCGTCACCGAGATTCCCGCTTTTAGTAAAACCCGCTGTTTGCTTCTGAGTAGTGTCATGTGTCTCTCACTCGCACAGCGGGGACAAATCTCAAAATTTATGAACGCCGGTGGCATGGTTATCGCGACGGGTCCCTGCGGACATTACGACGAGTGGGGCAATCTAGCCGCGAAACAATGGCTGGAGGAATTCGGGGCGGCTGTTGAATTGATGGAACCGGATCGTCCCGGGAATTTTCCGCCTTATAAAAATTTCAAAGCACCGATTGAGTTGACGACGTGTCGCGTGCCGGAATCGCTTCAACAAAAATTTAATAACAGCTGGTTCGATTTGAGGGTAGGGCAGGGCCGCCTGCTCTGGCGACCGGAGAGAATAACGAATAAAAATGCGGGCGCTACTGTCACGACTTTGTTGCAATCGCGCGAACAAGCCTTCGTCAAAATCAGCGGATTGCCCGATGGCTGGATGGTCCGGCAATACCGCGACGGCAATCGCCTGCTGATTCATGCGCTGCCGGGCAAAGTTGTCACCACGTTGCATCCTACCTTGCAGAATCAAATGACCAAGCAGCGCATCGTGCAAAAATTAAGTTTCCCGCTGCTGACCGGGAGCTTGGATTTGAAGACAGCGGCTGGGTTCAAGCGCGTGACTCTGCACAGCCCGGATTTGTTTGCCCCTCGTGCTGGTGAAACGCAGCCAGATGCTGGCTCACTGGTGAAACTCGCGGGTGTCAGTCGCTATTTTATTTTGGAATGCAACCTTTGACGAACTGAACCTGATTGCTTTATGAACATTGTAAAAAAACTCATCGTCCTGACCGCGCTGCTGTCCGCTGCTGGCCATGTGACGGCGCAGCCTAAAATGATTCCCAATGCGGGCATCATTCCCGCGCCGGTAAAAATCGAATTTAATTCTAGACAATTTTTACTGGGCCAGCGGACGGAAATTGTTTGCCAACCCGGCGAGGCGAAGCCGGCGGCAACATTTTTGCGGGAGGAATTGAAAGTGCGCAAAGGCTGGGATTTGCCTTTGGTTCGTTTGGGCAAAGTCGGTGGGAGTTGCATTTCGCTCGAGCTTGATTCGCACCCAAACGATTCCCCTGAAGGTTATTTGCTCAAGGTCACAGCCGATCGTGTGACTCTCCGCGCTGCATCGGCAGCCGGACTTTTCTATGGCGTTCAGTCACTGTTACAGATGGTGGCTGCCCAGAGCGGGACTAACCTAGCCTCGGTAATATTGCCGGGAGTGAGTATCACCGATGCACCGCGATTTGAGTGGCGTGGATTTTTGCTCGACGAATCGGATCATTTTTACGGCAAGCAGACGGTGGAAGAAATTCTCGACTTGATGGCCAGCTTGAAGTTGAACCGTTTTCACTGGCACCTCACGGACGACTATGGCTGGCGGGTGGAGATCAAAAGTTATCCCAAGCTCACGCAGATTGGTGCGAGTCGTAATTTTGAGCACACCAACACTCCTCCACAGTTTTATACGACGGCGGATATTCGCGAGATCGTGGAATACGCCCAGCAGCGGCACATTGTGATCGTTCCGGAAATTGATATGCCCGGGCACGCGACGGCAGCTACGATGGCCTATCCCGAGTTCGGCGAGGGCGGCACGGGGCATTGGGCTGGCTTTACATTCCATCCCGCCAAACCGGAGACGTATGATTTTCTGAAAAACGTCCTACGTGAGATTTGTGATCTATTCCCAGGTAAATACATCCACCTCGGCGGCGATGAAGTATGGTTCGGAAACCGGCAGTGGACGAATGACCCGACCATTGTGAAATTCACACGCGACCTCGGCTATACGAACTCGGTGCAGCTGGAAGGATATTTCAATCGTCGCATGGCCCGTGTTGTTCACGAACTTGGGCGCACGCCGCTTGGCTGGGACGAATTGGTAGCTGCCGACGCTGATCCGAAATACACTGGCGTTTTCTGGTGGCGTCAGGACAAGACAAACATTTTGACTGAAGCCGCAGCGCGCGATTATCACGTGGTGCTGTGTCCGCGCCTGCCAACCTATTTGAACTACGTTCAAGATGATTTCCAGAAAGTCGGGCGCCGCTGGAAAAAAATCTTCAACTCGATTGACCGAGTCTATGATTTTCCCGACAAGATCATTGCCGACAACGTTCCGGCGGGAAAAGAGAAGAACATCATCGGCGTTGAGGGTTGCCTCTGGACGGAATTTGTGCCGGATCGCAACCGCGCCCACTATATGATTTTCCCGCGTATCGCCGCCATTGCCGAGGGTGCCTGGACGCCCGCGAAGCGTAAAAGCGAGGCGGATTTCATGGCCCGATTGCCAGCCTTTCTTCGAGAGCTGGACCGTCGTCAGATTCCGCATTACGACCCTTTCAATCCGCTGCCGTCACTTGAGCCGGCCGGTTGCACCAATCAGGATTACAAACTGCCGCCGACGGAGTGACCAGAAAATTTCCCGATGAAGGCCGGCTGTAAAATTTTGTTAGGCAGAACGGTTTGTCCAGCGGTCACGGGGTGGAAATTATTTTTTGCTTTGCTCATCTTGGCGGCGGGCAACGCGTTAGCAGTTGCGTCGGTGCCGGCTCGTTTAACGGGCCCGATTTACGCCGATTACGATTCGGAATTGCGTGAATCTACCGCTCGCTCTGATGGCATCAAACACGTGGACACGCCGGCACTTATCCAGAAATTAAGCGTCGGTAACATCAAGACTTACGCGTTTCTCGTGCATCATCAGACGACCGACTGGGATGATTTTCGTCTGGAGTTTTTGCCGGCGGCTCAAGCTGCACACATTGACGTTTGGCTGTATCTCACGCCGCCGAGCGAAATCAGTCCCGAGCCTTACACTACCAACTACATTGCGTGGGCCACTGCGGCGGCCAGCCTCGCCCAGACGTATCCCGTCCTGAAAGCTCTGGCGATTGACGATTTCAACGGCAACGAAAATCTATTTACGGCAAGCTATGTGAGCAACTTGGTAGTCGATGCCCATGCTATCAACACGAACTTGGTGTTCCTCCCAGTGAACTACGACTTCACCCACAACGGAATTGCGTCGTTTTTGACCAAAGATATTTGTCCGGCATTTGCAGGTGCGTATGGTCCGTTTTGCGGGGGTGTCATTTTTCCTTATCTGAATTGGACGAACAAAGATGATTACAGCGATGAACTATTTCAAATCTCTAACAATGCTGCCATCATGCGGGGCGAAGTCAGCCAGTTCGTTGTGAATTTTCCTTCCAACACCCGCTCGCAAGTGGGGGATTTTTCCGCGCTGATTCAGACCATTACAAACGGGACTGGTTTTCCCAATGCCCCTTATCCATTTCCCATCCGAGTTTGGGACGACTACAACGGCGCGACGAGCGGCTACCATCAATTGCAGGTGCTCGTGGATGGTGTGGTGGTGTGGGAACGTGATGTGAGCGGCACTAATGGGGTGGAGGATATCAGCCTGAATCTGCAAGCCCAGCTCCAGGGTAAGGACACAGCCACGCTAACGGTGCGCGTCTATGATGCCAAGGTGGTTTCCAATTTTCATGTGCTTGCATCGATTAATCTTCCCGCTGGCCACTGGACAAATATCGAGACCGGCAGTTTTTTGGGGACCGGCACGTATTATCCCGGCACGCCTAGTTTAAATGTGCCACTCATCACAATGATCTACGACGGAGGTTACGGTAGTGGCACGAACTATTGGGGGCCGACAACCAATTATGTTCTACAAGCCAATCTGGTAGCACGAAGGGCCATGCGGAATCAACTCGCTGCGGGAATCATTCAATACAAAATGGATAAATCCACCAGTAGCGGCCAATTCCCGATCGTCAGAAAGTTGTTTGGACTATGGTTATATGGTACGCAGATTACAACAATCATCCGGCTGACTGAGGCAAGCCTTTCTT
>CAIKKJ010000017.1 GCA_903827955.1 uncultured Verrucomicrobia subdivision 3 bacterium | reverse complement strand
GCGATGATCGAGCGCGGGCTGGAGCCGGAACTGCGCTGCTCGATCGCAATCGCCGGCGACAAACCTTCGATGAAATCCACGTCGGGCTTTTGCAACTGGTCGAGAAATTGCCGTGCGTAGGCCGAAAGCGATTCGACGTATTTGCGCTGGCCCTCGGCGTAGATCGTGTCAAAGGCGAGCGACGATTTGCCGCTGCCGCTCAAGCCGGTGACGACAACGAGCTTGTCGCGCGGAATCGAGAGCGTGAGGTTCTTGAGGTTGTGCTCGCGCGCGCCGCCGATCTTGATGAACTCTTTGCTCATGGTGCGAATTTGTCTTTCAACCGAAAGATGGAAACTACGCGAGGCGATGGAAAATGCAAACCGCTTGTTGGTAAAAAATTTCGCCCTCATCCGCAGCCACCGCAGATGAGGGCGTTGAATTTATTTCGATGTCGGTTACGGCGCCACCAACCGGAAGAACCTGATCGGGATAGTTCCATCATTCGGCCAGGTCAGATTGGTAAAGTTGACATACGGATTGACCAATGCGTCCACCCAGCTGATTGGCGGCACAAGGTTGGTGGCTGATTGCAGCCGCACGTTGCCGAAATATGACACCACAATGTTAGTTCCGACGAGGCTAACCTTCGGCGGCGTGCCGAGGCAGTCCAGTAAGGTAAGTTGAACTTGCGTAAGATATGCGCTGACGAAGAAGGTGTTCGTATCTACGGTCTGCGCGTAGAAGTTGTAAGTGCCAGGGATGGCGTTCGTGGGCACAAATGGGTTGACGGCACGCCCCACAAGATTTGCGCCAGGGCTGTCCGCATACCAGTTAGCGGACTGGCCCGATGAGACCAGCACTGACAGACCGGGGTTGGCCGTTGCCGCGCAATTCGTCGCATTGGCCGTGAAGCCTGCAGTTGTAATAGATCCGCTGCAATCCGTATTGGTGGCAATAATGGTGGCGGAAACAAAATTGGCAACTATGAGGTGGGTGCCGTCCGGACTCAATGTCTGGAAGTAAAGGTCATCCACGTTGGTGTAGTTCAGAACAAGCGTCGCCGGCGGGCTTACAACATAGTTGTTGGTATAAATCAACACGCCGTCCCGGCTGGCCGCAACGGATATGGGATTCGTCGCAAACAACACGTCAATCGTCAGCGCAGTGATCTTGAACCCGTAGGTATGAAAGTGAAAGTGCAAACCAAACGGCCCGGCATCGGTATATTGCGGCCAATAGCTATAGACATCCCTGCAGAAGTTGTTCGTCACCAAGACAAGCGTGACCGGCGTGCGTCCAAAACTGGTCAAGCCGGAACTCTTATCACGCGTCTCCGCCCAATAAGTATAGCTGCCGGAAAAATGGTTGGTAGGCGTGTATTGCAATGCGCCTGACTGTAGCGGGGTTCCGCCCGTGGATGTGAGATACCAATCCACCGTGAGCCGCCCGGCGGGATAGATGCTGTTGGTGACAACCCAGACGGAGAGCGCCGGGTTGGGAACCAACACATTGTTCGTCGCACCCTGAGGATTAAACGGCGCGGGCGGGCCACCGGTTACCACCACCGCGAAAGAGTTCGTCGCCGATTTCTGCGGGATGCCGTTGTCGCGAACGATGGTCGTGATGATGTTTGTGATGCCGGATTCATCAACGCTGGGTGTCCACTGAACCACTCCGTTCGTAATTACAACCGGGTTCGTGGTCAAAAGGCTGCCCGACACAGAATAGAACAGCCCCTGCACCGGGATGTCCCAGTCGCGGGCGTCGTTGGTGATGACAAACGTGTTGGTGTAGGCCACGGTAAAATTCGTGGCGGTCGTCAACTTGTGGAAAAATTCTGGCGCGGTGTTCGTCGGCGAATTCAACAGGTGCAGGCGATAGAAGCGCGTGGGGCCGAACGGCGCGGAGCCGCTGTCCGTCGAGCCGTCGTCGAAGAAGCTGAAGTGGCTGCTCGTCGCGGAAATGTAGGAATCAAAACTGATGACGCCTTTCATTTCCTTCCACGTCATGGGCAGGAGCAACGGCGTCCATTGCAGATGGAATTGCGTGTTCGTGGGCGCGAACCAGGTGATGAGGAAGCCGTTCGTGCCGCTCATGTTCGTCTGCACGATGCTGGAGATGTAGAAATTGAACGGCACGAGGTGGAACGTGACCTTGAGCGCGAATTGCTCGATGAAATTATTCGTGTTCTGCACGCCGAGGAAATACACCGAGCCGGGCACGAGCAACGGCGCATTCGTCGTGTCGAGCAACGCGAAACCGCCGGTGGAATTATCGAGCAGCTCGACGTCGGTGGTAGTGTTGGTGATGCTCGGCGGGAGGTTCGTGGTGAACCACAAACTGACACCGGCGGGCGTGGCGAACAGCAGACGGTTCGTGGCGATGTCCGCATTCACCGGCACTTTCACGCGGAAGAAACGCACGCTGTTCGGGCCGACGAAATTGGTCACAGGAACGTCGTTGGTCAGGCCGGAGCTGACGGCGACCTGGAACGAATTGGTCGCGCTCAAGTTCGGCACGCCGTTGTCCGTCACCTTCGTCGTGATGGTATAAATATTTCCCGCCTGCGAATCGTCCGCGATGAACGTGATGATGCCATTCGTGCTGATGGCCGCATTCGTCGGCGCATTCAGCAGCGCGTAAGTCAGAAGCTGCGGCGGAATGTCGTAGTCCGTGGCGGTGTTCGTGACGATGAGCGGCACATAAGTGTCGGCCAGACAATCCGGCTGCACCGGCAGCACCGGCGGCGTGTTCGCGCCGAACGGATCAATGAGGCTGACGAACACGCTCACGCCGACGGGACCGAACGCGATGCCCGTGGCGGTGTCGTTGACGTTGAAGCTGAACGACGCGAAGCCGTGATACGCCGCCGTGGGCGTGAACCGCGCGGTGTGGCCATCGCCGAGCAGGACGACCGTGCCGTTCGTGCCGTTGGCAACGGTGAAGGTGAGATTGCCGGTGTTGCCCGCGACGGCGCGGAGGTCAACATCCACATGGGTGTCGTGCAACAGGAACGCGTGCGGCGCGGCGAGCCAGTTCAAATATTCTTCGAGGTCGGTGTAGCCGTCGCCATCGCGGTCAAGGTCATTGCTCGGCAGGAGCGCGTTCAAGCCGAGCGTGACTTCCCAATAATC
>CAIKKJ010000016.1 GCA_903827955.1 uncultured Verrucomicrobia subdivision 3 bacterium | reverse complement strand
TGGATTTTTTCCAGAATTTCCGGTGTGAAATGCAGCCCCGCTGTCGGCGCGGCCACGGAACCGTCGGCTTGAGCAAAAACCGTTTGATAACGCTCGCGATCTTCAGCCTTTTCACCGTGACGTTCGATGTAAGGCGGCAGGGGTAGTTCGCCGAGCGCAGCGAGTTCCTGAAAAATATTCGGCGAGCCGGAAAACCGCAGGCGACGATGACCTTCTTCGTTAAAATCCCTGACTTCGGCGAATAAATTTGTCGCCGCGCCGGATTTTTCTTGCAATCGGATTTTCGTGCCAATTTTCGCGCGTTTGCCGGGGCGCATCATCGCCCACCAGTCATTTGTGGAATTTTCTTCGAGCAGCAAAATTTCAAAATTTCCACCGGTTTCGGAATTTATTCCGTGCAGCCGGGCGGGAATCACGCGGGAGTTGTTCAGCACCAGCACATCGCCGGGATGCAGAAAATTTATAAGCTCCGAAAAGTGACGATGCTCAATTTTCTTGGTTTTTCGGTGCAAAACCAGCAGCCGCGAAGCGTCCCGTTGCGCCGTCGGTTGCTGGGCAATCAGCTCCGGCGGCAAATCGAAATGGAAATCAGCGGTGCGCACGACGGGGAGCGTAGCGGAGCAGGGCGGGCGGTGACAATTCACATTCCCACCCGGTTGTTAATAACTTTTGAATAAATACCCCTTTCGGCAGAGTGATTTCCATTGACAAGTGTGGGGCAAAGTGGGTAATAATGTAGCGTTGTGGGTGATTCAAGTGGTTTGCTGAATCACTGTGAATAAGATGAGCGATGCGAAATCCAGTGGACGGACTTACTACAATTCCCGCTACCAGCACGGAATTGATGAGAAGCGTCGCATCCAGATTCCGGCCAAGTGGCGGCCGGAATCTGAAGGCACAGAGTTGACGGTCATTGTCTGGCCGCAGCATCAGGCTGGAACTTGCCTGCGGGTTTTACCGCCGGAAGAAATGGCCAAACTGATGTCCGACTTGGCGGCGTTGCCGAATGGCGACCCGAAGAAAGTGGTTTTGAAGCGCATCATCGGCAGCGAATCGGTGCAAGTGCCGCTCGACAAAGCCGGCCGGATTTGTCTTTCGGAAGAAATGGTGTCGGCGGCGGGGTTGAAGGGCGACGCGATGTTGGTCGGTTTGCTCGACCGTTTTGAGATTTGGAACCCGGAACGTTACCACAAGGCGAAAGCAGCGGACGCGGTGATCGCGCACGAGGCTTTCAAAATGATGGATTGATTTATGAATCTTGGAAAATTGCTTGGCGCAGGAAAAAGTTTTTTTGGCGGCGGACGCGTGGTCAGGTATCGCGCGGGCAAAAATGCCGGCCTGCCGAAGTTCAACGTCGGGAAAAATCCCTTCGTTGCCAAACCAGCGGAAGCCGCCGCGCCCGTGCCGGAAGCTGCCGCACAGAAAATTTCAAGTCCGGTGGTTGCGCCCCGGCCTGTGCGCGCTGCGGGTTGGGCGGGCAAGTTGAATCCGTTCCGCGCGCCGGAAGCCGCCGTGCCGATGCCGACCGTGCAGCCGGAGTTGCTTTCGCTGGACGCCGTGAAGGTGTTGCACAACGACCTGTCCGATGCGGATGTGGAAGTGGTGTCGGCCAGATCGCGGACGGTGACGCCCGCCGCCGCACCGACAAATTTTTTGAGCGAGCAGGTTTTGCGAACTGTTTGAAAAATGCGCAGTGCCAGAATTCATTCATCAACCAGTGATGGCGGCGGAGGTGTTGGACGCCTTGAAGCCGGGGCCGTCCGGCCGCTACGCCGACGGGACGCTCGGTGGAGCTGGTCACGCGGCGAGCATTCTGGCCGCGAGTTCGCCGACTGGATGGCTGTCTGGGTGCGATCGCGATGGCGTCGCTCTTGAGGCGGCGCAGGCGCGGCTCGCGGAGAAGTTTGCCGGACGATTTGAGCTGCGGCGCGGAAATTTTTCGGAGCTGGGCGATTGGATTGTGGAAAAAAGTTGTGACGGGGTGCTTTTGGATTTGGGTGTGAGCTCGCCGCAACTGGATGTCGCCGAACGCGGGTTCAGTTTCATGCAGGACGGTCCGCTCGATATGCGGATGGATCACCGGCAAAAGCTGACGGCGGCGGATGTGGTGAACGGCGAAGATGCGGAACCGCTCGCGAAAATTTTTTGGGAATACGGCGACGAGCGTGATTCCCGCCGGTTTGCCAAGGCGATTGTGCATGACCGTGCGTTGCGAAAATTTGAGACGACGAAGCAGTTGGCGGATTTGATTGAGCGCCTCGCGCCTCGCCACGGCAAGAAGTCGCATCCGGCCACGAAAGTGTTTCAGGCCCTGCGCATCGCGGTGAACGACGAGATTGGTTCGCTGAAACGCGGGTTGGCGGCGGCGGTGAAGATTTTGAAGCCGGGCGGAAGGTTAGCGGTGATTACGTTTCATTCGCTCGAAGACCGCGTGGTGAAAGAGTTCGGGCGCGAGCGGGTCAGAGATTACACGTTTCCGGGCGAAGTGGACGTGCCGGAATTGCGGACGCCAATTGTGCCGGAATTAAAATGGGTTTCGCGCAAGGCGATTTTGCCGGGCGACGCCGAGCTGGAAAAAAATCCGCGTGCACGCAGCGCGCAGTTGCGAGTGTTGGAAAAAATTTGATCTAGTATGGCGGGTAATCGAAAAAATCAGGCGGCGGCAGTTCACTTCAGCACGGTGCTGAAAGTTGTTTTGCTCTGCACGCTCATCGGCGGTTCGGCCATCGGTTACGTCTGGCAGAAGAACGAGATTTCACGGCTCGGTAAACAGATTGTCTCGAAAGAAAAATCCATCGAGCAATTGCGGCGGGATAACAAATTACTGGCCGACCAGGTGGCGGTGCTGCATTCCCCGGTGATGATTGACCGGCGCGCGAAGGAGCTAAATCTGGGCCTCGCGCCCGCGCAGCCCGCGCAAAAAATAATTTTGACGGAAACGGTCGCCGTTTCGTCAGGTAACAATTCTCAACCGCGACAGTTCGCCTCGCGGCCAGCGGTTGAGCTGACTCCGTAAGGAATAATTTTGGCCGCCGCTCGTGACGCCGTCGGGTGAGGAACCGATCGCCACGGGCGGCTGGCCTTTTTTCAGATGAGCAACAAACAGCAAATCCAACGCGCCTGCGTGCTGCTGGCATTTTTCGTGACCGCGTTTGCCTGCCTGGGCTGGCGGTTGGTAGATTTGCAGGTGCTCAAGCACGATGCGTTGCTGGCCGAGGCCGAGCGCAAGACCGAGCGCAAAATCTGGCAGCCGGCAAAGCGGGGCGACATCCTCGATGCCAACGGCAACCCGCTCGC
>CAIKKJ010000015.1 GCA_903827955.1 uncultured Verrucomicrobia subdivision 3 bacterium | reverse complement strand
TTTTGAAGCGGTGGGTTGACTTGATGACAGCTTGATGACACAATGGCAGGAATGAAGAATCCTGCGAACTCATCAACCGCATCGGCTGATTCTACGGTTGTTTCCGCCGCTTCCACGTCCGGCTTCGCGCCGGTTTCCCCTTGTGCTTGGCAACAATTGAATCCGGCTCGATATCGTCATCCATGGCTTCCGACCAGATTTTGAACGCTGCATCCTTGTTACCGTTGCGCAAAGCCATCAAGGCTTCATCTGAGCCATCATGCTCCCAGTCGAGAGGCCAAAACCAAAAAAACTCCTCAATCACCCGCAGCTCCGGCTCTTGCAAACGCTGGGCGGCTTCACGAATTTTATCAATCGTCGGAGTCGGTTGCAGGGCAAAGGCGTGAGTGTGTTCATCCTCATCGTCGTTATTTTCGGCGGCGGCCTTCAAATCGTCCACCCGCCGTTTTAGATCGCGGGTGGATGCATCCACGAACAGGCCAGTAATCCGGAAAGCATTGTGGGCATAGACAAATTGTGTGCAGGCATTAAAGAGCGGCTTGCACTCAGAGGATTCGACTTTTTGACGTTTTTCCCGCGCGGTAATTGCTGGCTCTGAATCTTCCTCTTCCGCTGGATCATCAACCGGCACTTTCAATCGCTCCAGATTCTCTTTTGCTTTGGCTGATCCGGCCTTAACCGCAATGCGATACCAAGCGATGGCTTTTTCCAAATCTTTTGGGATGCCAATCCCATCCTCATACATCCAACCGATATTGTTGGCTGCTGCATCATCGCCCTGCTCAGCGGCCTTTAGATACCATTTATACGCTTCCGTTTGGTCCTTGGTCACCAATTCACCATGTGAATAGAGCCATCCCATCTTAAACTGTGCTTTGACATAGCCTCGCTCTGCGGAGACGCGATACAATCGTTCTGCTTTCGCTTCGTTTTTTTGCACCCCATTGCCGGTGGCATACATATCTGCCAAATAATAGGGACTAAAAGCATTGCCGTTATCGGCGGACAACATGTAGTAGCGGGCTGCTTCCTCTAAATTCTTTTCCACTCTCAACCCATGAAAATAATACCAGCCAACACAATATTGCCCGTATGCGTAGCCTTGATCTGCAGATTTCTTATACCAACGTAATGCCTCGCGGGCGCTTTTTTCCACCCCAACGCCTTTTTCGTATGCGTCACCCAATCTGCATTGGGCTGCTGCGTCGCCGGCTTCGGCGGACTTACGGTATGCTATGACTTGTTCTTGAGGTGTCATATCTCATCACATGCTGATACCACAACGCCAGAGCCGCACTTTATCGGCATACTTCATACGCAGGGACGGCGATTTATTAAAAGCCTCCTCCATGAGATCGGCGGCCTCTAACAAGCGGCCATCCTGTTTGGCTTTGGCAAGGGCCGCACTGGCCAAATTCCGTCCTTCTTCCGGGTTAACCGGCGAATGAGCGCCGAGCACTGACTTGGAAATATCACTTGTTGCCGCGCGCTTTGATGATGAATTCGGTCCGAGCACGGGGCGTTTCCAACTCTCAAGCGCGTCCAAAAGGTCGCGCGCGGTGGCAAATCGTTTCGTGGGTCTTTTTTCCATGCACCGCAGGACAATTTTTTCCAGAGCCGGGTCTACGTCCGGATTCCACTGACTTGGAGGCTGCAATTCCTTTTCAAATGCCTGATGATTGCCCCAGCCCAAATCGGGATCCACATTGAAGGGCAACTGGTCAGTCAGCAGAAGGTAAAGGGTCACGCCCAAGGCCCAGACGTCAGCAGCACATGAATCACCTTTCCGTTCCGCGAATGCCTCCGGCGGCTTAAATGCCAATGTGCCAGCGGCCGTGGCGTGCAAGGTCAGTGGATTCACTTTTTTAGCGAGACCAAAATCGCTTACGCGGGCACGCAAGCCGTCGGCTTCGTATCCCACGAGAATGTTCTGGGGTTTGATATCCCGATGGATGATTGGCGGATTTTCACGATGCGCCTGAGAAAGTCCCCGGCAGACTTGTTTGATCAAATCGATCGTTGTTTCGATCGGAATGATTTGATTGCCATGCGAGCGCCAGAATTTATCCAAACTCCCGCCTGGCAGATATTCCATGGTGAAAAATCCGCAGACACGATCCTTGGTGTCAAAAACATTTGCATCGCACACGCTGACGATGTTCGGGTGTTTTAGTTGGGACAGGATGATGGCTTCGCCGAGCATTTCCTGGATTTCATCAAAGCTCATTCCCACCCGCTTGAAAACCTTCATGGCCTGACGGCCGAGGAAGCGGTGACGGACCCGATAGACCTCCGCAAAAGCACCTTCGCCCAAGAAGCGTTCCACTTCGTAGGTGTCTCGAATGATCTGTCCGGATTCGAGCAAGCCCATAAATTTTAATAAATTTTCAAAATCGTAAACCCACTTAAAAAATCGGCAAGCGCCAATCCCCCCGCCGATGGAAAACGACACTGCTATTATTATGTTTTGTTAGGTTCATGAAATTTTGTATGCCTGGGTGGTTTTGCAGGTGGGATAGGAGGAACAGCCCCAGAACTGGTTGCCGGCGTTGGCGCCGCGGCGCGATGTGCGAAGCACCATTGGCCGGCCGCAGGTCGGACAAGCGGGCGGTTCATCGAGTTCTGGCTTGGGTTCGGCGGCGGTGGCGACGCCGGGACGGGATTGAACCGACTGCACGAGGGCGAGCAATTGCGGGCCGTCAATCAAGCGGATGGGTTTGCCGGCGGCAAACTCTTGGGCTTCGCGCGTAAATTTTCCGGTGATGACGATGATGGCTTCGTCGGCCTGCTCGGCCGTCATCAAGCCGAACATTTCTCGAATGACTGGTGCGCCAACGGAAAATACTTTCCACTGTTTGCACTGAACCAGTGACGTGCGGTCGTCTTTGCGCAGTGTCAAATCCACGCCGCCATCCGCGCCCCGGCCCAATGAATATTCAACCTGATAATTTTGGCGGCGGAATGCTTCGGCGACGAGGTATTCAAAATCTTTCCAAGACGTTTCCCGCAGTTTTTCCAAGCTCGTGAGCTGGTCAACGAGGCGGTGGCGTTTTTTTCCAAAGAAGTAGGAGCCGATGGCGAACATGCAAAAAACCAGCAAAACAAGTGGTGCCAGTGGGACAATACTCTTGGCGAACATCTGCTTGGTATTGTCATGGCCGGCCCAAGCGGGAATTCCCCAGCGCATACCGGCGAAGGCCATGAGGCCGATGGCAACACTGACCCACCACGGCAATTTCAGCAGCAGTTGGCCGAAGGATTCGTTTTGGCGGCGCATAATACTCAAGGTATTTTAAGGAGCATGCATCCGAGAAAATCCGGCGGCAAGGCGGAAACTTGCAGCTAAATGAAAACGGCGGATGAGGCAACGTTTGGCCGCCTTCAGTCGAGATCGGATTCAAAACAACGCGAAACTATCCGCCGACCCCTGCACGCCTGCGTTGAAGGTGAGGACCCCTTCATTCATCGGCTGGCGACGATGTTCTGTCTGCAGTTGAAACTCATCATCGGCAGCATCACCACGAGCGCGGCCATCACAGTTGGCGGTCTGGCGCTGATGGTCTTGCCGTCGCTGGTCGTGGGGAATGAACTTTTGATTTTACTTGGCGTAGGCGCCGCGGTGGGTGTATGGTTTTTCGCACACCGGCACGGCCAGTTGCGCGGGCTGGTGGATGCGGCGAAGGCAGCAGTGGATACGCCTGAAAAGCCCGTGTGAGAAGTTGTTTTTGATGACAGATGATGACAGAAAAGTGGCATAACCCTGCATTTGGGTGCGTTTCGAGAAAAAATCAGTTTGTCATTTTCACCTAGAGCCACGCGGGTTTTGTAAGGATTCACGCAAGCACGCCCAAGCAGGAATTGGATTCAAGTCCTGCTATGCGCACCATTATTTTATCGGTCGCTTCTAGTTTTACTAACCGTTCCCTGACAGTTGTGAGGCGACTTCGAGCAGAAGGCTGAACTTTTTCCCGCGCTGCAAAAATGCCGCGCAAATTGTCCCAATCATCAGCGCGTCACCATCTTTCGCCTCATTAACGCAATAAAATGGCGTGTGCTTTTACCCACACCTCAGCCGAGCGGTAATCGGGACAGATCCGTTCTACTTCCTGCCAGAATTTTGCCGAGTGATTCATCTGCCGGCGATGCGCCAGCTCATGCAGGATGATGTAATCGCGCACAAACGCGGGGCATTGGATCAAGCGCCAGTTCAATGAAATCGTTCCGCGCCGGGAACAGGAGCCCCAGCGCGATCGCTGATTCCGCACTGTCACCCGCGACACTAAAATTCCGTGTGCCCCAGCCAACTCCATGACGCGCAGCGGCAGTTCTTTCGCCGCCAGCCGATGCAGATGTCTTTGAATCGTCGGTTTTAGATTGGCGCTTCCAGTGGCGACTTTAATCTGCTCGGTGCCAACGCGAATCGCGGCCTCGTTGAGTCTTTCAAGGCAAACCGGCTCGCCGCGAAAATAAATTTCGTCGCCGATTTGCCAGTGTGTTGATGTTTTGGGCAGGGAAGCCTGCCGCTGAAGCTGTTCACCGAGCCAGTTGATATTTCGCGCCGCAAAATCCCGCGCCGTCGAAACGGAACCGCGCCGCGGGATGGTGATGCGTGCAACACCGTCAGGCAGCAACCGGAGCAGGTAGCGCCGAGCACGCGGATGGTGCACAAACTGGAGCGGCACCACGGTCGCTCCGATCAAGAAATGATCTGGCGGCGCTTGGTCGGTTTTGATGAAGCTGAATAGCCGGTCAAACATCCCTTTCAGCTTAATGATTATTTGCGGCGGCGCTAGATTTGGAACGGTTCCGCAACCGGCGAACTTGGCCACAAAATCCGTCGCCCGCCGCCAAGGCTTGGCTACATAATCAAAATGAACATGGGTGAATTTCGTCTTGAGGGCCTGACCTACAACTATCACCTTGCATCGTCCACCACTTATTTATGAAAAAACACGCCGCTGTTTGGTTTGATTTTGACGTTGTTCACGCTGTCGGCGGCGAGCGCGAAGTTCCGTGGCTTCAACCGCAGCACGCTCCGCCTGCACCTTAAAAAATTAGCAGTAACCAATCTTTCTCGTCGTCGCTGGTGTCCCCGTGATAAAGTGATATCGGCTAATTTACCGACCCAATCGCGCCATGAAATTAAAAGTTTTTCTTTCCACTGCGTTGCTTGTCGCCCTGACCGCAGCGGCAACTAATTACGATGAGGAAAAGGCGGGTGACTACACGTTGCCCGATCCGCTTGTCTGTGCCGACAGCACGCGCGTGACCAACGCGGAAGCATGGCTACAGAAACGCCGCCCGGACATTCTGGAACTCTACCGGGAAAATATTTTCGGCCGCAGCCCGGGCGCGGAAACCAACGTGACCTTCAACGTCTGGGAAACTTCCACCAACGCGCTGGGCGGCGCGGCGGTGCGCAAACAAATTGAAATCAACTTCTCCGGCACGGCAAACGGACCGTTCGCCCATCTGCTGCTTTACACGCCCGCTGGAAAAATTTCCGCGCCGACATTTCTGTGCCTCTCGTTCGGCGGCAACTACGCGGTGATTGATGATCCAGCCATCGCAATTTTTCCTGGCTGGAACTGGAAGACAAAGGAACTCGGGATGCCAAAAAACCCGGTGCGCGGCGAAGCGGCGCGGAATTGGAAAATTGCCGGGACGCTCGCACGAGGCTGCGGCATCGCCATCATGGACTATCGTGAAGTTGAACCCGATTTACCGGGTGGCACCGGTTTCAAATACGGCGTGCGCAAAAATTTTCCACTGCCGACCACGAATGGCTGGGGCGCCATCGGTGCTTGGGCGTGGGGCGCGAGCCGGGGGCTGGATTATCTGGTCACGGACAAGGATGTTGACGCGCAACGTGTGATTTTGTTCGGCCACTCGCGGCTCGGCAAAACCGTTCTCTGGGCCGGGGCGCAGGACACGCGTTTTGCCGCCGTCATTGCCAACTGTTCCGGCGAAATGGGCGCATCGCTTTCGCGCCGCGATTACGGCGAGACGGTAGACGACGTGGCGAAACATTTTCCGTATTGGATGTGCGGAAATTTTCAGCAGTTCTCAAACCGATGGAACATTCTGCCGGTGGATTCGCATTTTCTGCTTTCGCTCATCGCGCCGCGGCCATTGTTTCTGAACACCGGCAGTGAGGATCGCTGGGGCGATCCGCACGGCGAATTTCTTGCCGCCCGCGCCGCCACGCCGGTTTATGAACTGCTCAGCAAGACCGGCATCACGGAAACCAATTTTCCTCCGCTCGATGAACCGCTGCGGCACGACATCACTTTCAACTGCCACGCCGGGAAGCACGACGTGCTGCCATCCGACTGGGACAAGTTTCTGGATTTTGCCGACGCCCATTTCCCGCAAAAAAATTAGCAGTTTTTCCACAGTCGCATCTCGTCAATTTGTGGCGTCTGGCGTAAGCTCGTGGCAAATCCACCACCGCCATGAACTGCCTTAAAAAGTTTTCCGCCGCGCTGCTACTCGCGCTCATTTCCACCGGTCAGTTGATTGCCGCCGTCACCGCCGGCCACCTGCGTTGCGAACATCTGGAAAATCCGCAGGGCATTGATACCGCTCAACCGCGTTTGAGCTGGCAGCTTAATTCCAGCGAGCGCGGCGTGAAGCAGTCCGCTTATCAAATTCTGGTGGCGACAAGCGAAAACAAACTGATCCCCGGCGAAGCTGATTTGTGGGACACGGGCAAATTTGCTTCCGACGATTCAATCTTGGTTCCATACGCCGGTAACACACTCGCCACGCGCACTAAATGTTTCTGGAAAGTCCGCCTTTGGGATGCCAACGGAAGGGCTTCTGCCTGGAGCGAGCCGGCTTCTTGGACGATGGGCATTTTGAACTCTACGGACTGGCATGCGAAATGGATTGGCCAGGATGGCGCGGATACCACCAACATTTTGTCCGGAACCTCGTGGATCTGGTTTCCGGAAGGCGAGCCGCAAACTGCCGCTCCGGCAGAGACCAATTATTTCCGCCGCGTCATCTCGCTGCCTGCCGGAAAAAAAATCAAGCGCGCCATCTTTGAATACACCGGTGACAATGAATGTCGCGGCTGGATCGACCAGTTTGACCTTGGCGCGCGAAACAATTTTAAGACGGTCAAATGGAACGACATCACCACGCGGCTCGAATCCGGCAAGACGTATCTCTTCGGCCTGACCGGTCGCAACGAAGGCGCGGAACCAAATCCGGCAGGCGTCATCGGTAAGCTGACGATTGAATTCACCGAGGGCGAACCGCTCGTCATTCAGACCGATGAACAGTGGAAGGTTGCAAAAAATCTGGAGGCAAACTGGAACACCGTCGGCTTTGATGATTTCAAATGGGTCGCAGCCAAGCTGCTTGGGCCGGCGGAAATGCAACCGTGGGGGAATCCGCGCACGGCCGAAAGCCGCCGTCAGCCAGCCCGCTACCTGCGCAAAGAATTTGCCGTGGAGAAAAAAATCTCCCGCGCCACGGTTTCATTTTGCGGACTTGGGTTGTCAGAACTTTATTTGAACGGCAGCAAGGTGGGCGACGCCGTTCTTTCCCCGGCCTTTGCGCAATACGACAAGCGCGCATTTTATGTCACCTACGACGTCACCAAAAACCTCCAGCGCGGTGCAAACGCGCTCGGTGTCATTCTCGGCAACGGTCGTTACTACGCAGACCGCAGCAAGACCTACGCGGGCACGGTAAGTTTCGGCTGGCCGAAGTTGCTGCTGAATCTGCGCATCGAATACACCGACGGCACCAGCGCGGAAATCGTCAGTGATGAATCGTGGAAGCTCACGGCGGACGGCCCGATTCTCGCGAACAATGATTTCGACGGCGAGGAATACGATGCGCGGAAGGAGCTCAATGGCTGGAGTAAATCTGGCTTCGATGATTCAAAATGGAACCCATCACAAATTGCCGCCGCGCCTCCGGGAGTTTTGTCCGCGCAAATGCAAGAACCCATCCGCGTCACAGAAACCTTGAAACCCATCTCGGTGAAAGAAATCAAGCCGGGTATTTTTATCTTTGATCTGGGACAGAACATGGTCGGCTGGTGCCGACTGCGTGTTTCCGGAAAAGCCGGAACAAGTGTGATGCTGCGTCACGCGGAAACGCTCAAGCCCGACGGCGCGCTTTACATGGCCAACCTGCGCGGCGCGGAGGTGACGGACATCTACACGTTGCGCGGCGGCAGCGAGACGTGGGAGCCGCGTTTCATCACACACGGATTTCGTTTCGTTGAAGTCACCGGCTGGCCGGGCAAGCCAGATTTGAATTCCCTTGAAGGCCGCGTGGTGAATGATGATCTGCCAAGCGCCGGTGAATTCGCCTGCTCAAACGAACTCATCAATCGCATCTATCACAACATCGTCTGGGGGACGCGCGGCAATTACCGCAGCATCCCGACCGACTGTCCGCAGCGGGATGAACGGCAAGGCTGGCTCGGCGACCGCTCTGAGGAATGCAAAGGCGAGGCTTATCTCTTCGACATCTCCGCGCTCTACGCGAAGTGGCGCACGGACATGGCCGACGCGCAGCGCACTAACGGCAGCATCCCCGATGTCGCGCCGAGCTACTGGCCGATTTATTCTGACAACGTGACGTGGCCGAGCAGCGCCATCATCGTGCCGAGCGCGCTGGAGCGCCAGTTCGGTGACAGCGGCAGCATCGGGAAAAATTACGACAGCGCGAAAGCTTGGATGGAACACATGTTGACGTTCGCTAAAGACAATATCGTCAGCAAAGACAACTACGGCGACTGGTGCGTGCCGCCGGAGGAGATGAGCTTGATTCACTCCAAAGATCCGGCGCGGCAGACGGATAAAACTCTTTTGGCCACGTCATATTTTTATTACGACCTCTGCCTGATGGAAAAATACGCCGCGTCGCTCGGCAAATCCGAAGACGCCGTGCGCTGGAAAAAACTCGCGGAAGATTTCAAAACAGCGTTTAACAATAAATTTTTGGATCGCGAGAAAGGGCAGTATTCCAACGGCACGCAAACTTCCTGTGTGCTGCCGCTGGCGTTCGGCCTCGTGCCGGATGACATAAAGGAAAAGATTTTTGCGAAGCTCGTGGCGAACATTGAAAACGTCACGAAAGGTCACATCGGCACGGGCTTGATCGGTGGTCAGTATCTCAACCGCGTGCTCTCAGATTTTGGCCGCGCAGATTTGTGCTACACCATCGCGGCGCAGAACGATTATCCGAGCTGGGGCTACATGGTGGAACAGGGCGCGACGACCATCTGGGAGCTCTGGAACGGCAACACCGCCGACCCGACGATGAATTCAGGTAACCACGTCATGCTCGTCGGCGACCTCGTCGTGTGGTTTTACGAATACCTTGCAGGCATCGCGCCCGCATCGCCCGGCTTCAGGACCATCAAGATGCAGCCGCATCCCGTCGGCGATCTCCAATGGGTCAAAGCCACACACAACTCGCCCTATGGAAAAATTTCCAGCGAGTGGCATCGCGACGGGGATAAGTTCGATTGGCAGATTGAAATTCCCGCGAACACGACGGCGAGTGTCATCGTGCCCGCCGGAAAAAACGGTCGCGTCTCTTGCAACGGAAAATCCGTTTCCGCCACGCTGGAACTCGGCAGCGGAAAACATCATCTGGTCAGCGAGTAACGGTGGCGGCGTCTCGACAAATCTCGCACCTCTTATTTGCGGCGCTCTGCCGAGGACGCCGCTACGCAAAATAAAACAGCCGCCGGATCTTGCAATCCGGCGGCTTTGGCTTTCCGAGATTTCGATTACGGATAGACCATGCGGTAGAACACGGACTGGTTGGCCGGGTTCAGCGTGTTGGTAAAACAGCTGTTACCGTTCGGCACGGCCACGTCCGTCCAGTTGGTTCCCAAGCCGGTGGTGAGCGCATTCGTCTGCACTTGTAGACGCCAGCCAACGTGATCCGTGGGCCAGCAGATGATTTCATTCGGGCCGCTGACACTATAAACGATGTTCGTCGGATTGGTGTTCACCGTGACAGTGCTGGCCACGCTCAACACTCCGTTCGTGAAAGACCACTTGAGGCCCGCGCCGGGGGTGGCGGGCGAGAAGTTGGTGATGCTTCCACTATGCGTCACGGCACTGAACAGCGGGAAGCTGTCGCTCGCTGCGAGCGTGCCGGAGAGGTTGTTGATAGTGAGCGTGCCGCCGTAGGTAACGGTGCTGATGCCGCTCACGAGGTCGCTGGTGACGGCGGTCTTGTTGATGTCCACGGCGGTGTTGCCGAGGAGCGTGAGGGTGTTGCTGACAGTCAGCGTGCCAATGCCGCCGGCTCCCGGGGCAAGCGTGCCAGCCACGTCAACCGTGAGCGGCGCGACGATGATGCCGGTGCCTCCGAACACGCCATTGCTGATGGTGGAGGCGCTGGTGAAGGTGTTCGTGCCGTTGAGCAGCAACACACCCGCACCGGTTTTAACGAGACCGCCGTTAGCAATCACGCCCCCGAAGACGGTGTTCGCGGAGTTGTTGATCGCGAGCGTGCGCGTGGCTGCGCCGAGATCCATCGTGCCGTTGAGCGTAAGGGCGTTCGCACCTTCAATGGTGAGATCCTGGTTTGCGCCAGCGGGCCAAGTGATGTTGTTGCCGACCGTGCGCACGCCGCCGGAGGCGTAGAAACGGTGTAGCGTGCCGGCGTTATTTTCCAAGCTGATGGCGCCGGTTCCCACCGGGCCGGAGGTCACCGGGATGCCGGTGGAATCAATGCCAAAACCAATCGCGCCGTCGGCAATGACGGTTCCGCCGGTGAAGGTATTGTTGCCATTGAGAATCGTGCGGCCGGCTGTGCCCGCCAACGGCGAGCGACGACCCAGCGTGCCCGCGCCAGAAATGACGCCGTTGTAGGTCTGGTCGCCATCGTTGTTGTAGGTGGCAAAGGTAAACGTGCCGTTCAAGACCAGATTTGCGTCAAACGTCAAAGTGTTCGTCATGCCGCTGTTGATGCGAACGCGTGTGCCGGTCGTGCTCGCACCCGTCGGCGTGACGGTGAGCGTGCGGCCGGAAACGCCGGTGAAGCCGGTGCCGTTCAACACGACGGCGCTGCTGCCCGTGGTGGCAAAGGTGAGCGTGCTGTCAGCGGTGACCGCAACTGAGTTGGCAATTGTCGTCGCCGCCGGGAACGACAGTGTGCCGCCCGCGAGCGTCGCGGATCCAGTGCCGAGTGAGCTGGCGTTCAGCGCCACGAGCGTGCCGTTGCTGATGACCGTGCCGCCGATGTAGCTGTTCGCCACGGGCAATGTGAGTGTGCCGACATCCGTCTTGGTCAGGCTGCCTGCGCCAGTGATGACAGGTGTGTTGGTATAAATGACGCCGGTGGGAATCGTGAACGTGCCGCCGGACGCGCCCAGCGTCACGCCGCGGTTCGCGGTGATGTTGCCGCTGGCGGTGACTTGGAGCGCACCGCCGTTCAGCGAGATCTGATCGGTAACATACGCGCCCGGAGCCGTGCCGAGGTTGCCGCCGTTGGCGATGCTCAAAATGCCGCCATTCACCGTCGCCTTGCCGGTATATGTGTTTGCGGTGGTCAATGTCAGTTTGCCGGAGCCAGCTTTGTTCAGCGTGGCCGCGCCACCGAGGCTGCCGCCGACCGTTGAGCCGATGGTGAAGTCTTGAGATGAATTTACGGTCACGGATTTCGGCGTGATGACTCCCACGAGATCGACCGCTGGAGAAGTGCTGCCGGTGTTGGTGAAGGTCACGTTGTCATTTTGCGCGAACGTCGTCGCATCGCCGGTCCAGTTCGCGGTGGCCGTGTCCCAGCGGTTGGAGACGCCGTCGCCAACCCAGACGAGATTGTTCGGCAGCAGCACGGTGAGCGCCACGCGATCGGAGTTGGTCGTGGGCAGGCAGGTGCCGCTGATGACGCAGTCGTAGCCATTCGGCTGCGGCGAGGCGTCGCTGGCGGCAACGGGGTTGATGGTCAGCACATTGCTGGTCACGCCGCTGATGCTGCCGCCGTTGGAAATGTTCGTTCCGTCATGACGCCACTGGTAGGTCAGCGCCGTGCCCGTGGCGACCACGGTGAAACTCACGCTGGCGTCCAGCGGCACGGTGGCGGCCGAGGGCTGCGTGCCGATGGCGGGAGCCGTATTCACCGTCACGACCGCCGTGCCGGTCATACTGCCGGTGCAGAACGTCGCCGTATTGCTCGCGACGACGTTGTATGTGCCAGCCAGTGTCTGCAGACCGAAGTCGATGGCTGCGCCGGTGCCAGCAACGGGACTGCCGAGATCGGAGCCGTTGCGTTTCAATTGATAGTCCACGCCGGTGTCAGAACCATTCAAGCCAACCGATACGCCGGGGTCGCCGGAGCAGATGGTGCCGCCGCCGGTGACGGTATAATTCGTTCCCGGTGTGCAGGTGCCAGTGACTACCATATCCACCATGCCGACCGTGTTGTTGACCTGGATTGCGGCAGACAAGCCCGCGCCCAAACCGCTGCCGACGACATTGACCGTGTGCAAGCCGGTGGTGGTGACGCTGCCACCCGTTTGGATAAGGCGATAGACCCCTGCGCCCAACGGTGAGCCGGAGGCGTTGGTGACGGTGAATGCATTACCGCCCAATGACAACGTGCCGCTCTCCAGATACAGCGACGGATGTGTCGTGTCGCCGGTGAGCCCCGTGGGAGTGAACGTCAGCGCAATGGGGCGCGTGCCCAAAGCGACGGTGGTGCCACCTTTGATGTTGGCCGCCGTCGTGCCGACCGTCGTGCCCGTGCCGCTGGCGCTCAAGGTGGCGCTGCTGCCCAAGGTGTAGGTCGTCAATGCCGACACATCGAACGTCGCACCCGCCGCGATGCTGACGCTGGAGGCAGCGTTCAACACGCCGCTCGCCCCCAAGGCCAGCGAGCCGGAATTGATCGTCGTAGGGCCGGTATAGGATTCAGTGTTGTTCAAGATCAGCTTGCCGCCGTTCAAGGAGGCAAACGTCAAGCCGCGGCTGCTGCCGTCTTCGACGATGACCGAATTGTTCGTGACCGTGATCGTGTCAACGGTGAGGGTCCAGGTGCCACCGGAAAGCAACCAGTTGCCGGTGCCGAAAGCGAGATTGCCATTGCGCGGCGAAGGGGCGCCAAGAGTAAAGTTGCCTTTGAGAGCGGTCGGTTTCGTGAACGCCCGCGCCGTGCCATTAAACGAGCCCAGCACTCCGGAGGTCAGGATGTTTGAACTGCCCGCCGACAAAAAACCTGCGCCGACAAAAACACTCGCGCCGGAGACGTTGGCCGGGCCGGTGAATGGCGTCGCCGTGCCGGTGTAGCTCAACTGTGCCGTGCCACCACCGGTAAAGGTGATGCCGTTATTGCCAGCACCTTCACGAAGATAAGTGCCGCTGCCACCATTGTTACCGATGTCAATGGTCACTCCAGGATTGATTGTCCAAGTGACGATCTGGTTGGCCGAGCTGCCGATTCGAAACGTGCTCGCCGTCAAAATATAGTTGCCGGAAGCCACGGAATTAAAGGTGACGTTGTTAACAACTGGATTGCCCGTCAATGTGATGGTGCCAGGAGTTCCTCCAGCACCAATGATGGCGTCGTTGTTGTTTGGCCAAGCCACAGCCGTGCCGGCGTTGTTCAATCGCCAGTTGGCATTAGCGGTTCCCCAAGTGCCGGCACCATCGGTGGTGGTAGTGCCACCCGTCGTCGAGGTCCAAGTGTAAACAGCTGCGCGCGCAAACTCTGCGCCTAGGAGCATCAGGAGTCCGAGCAAAACTGCCCGAACCGCTGAACGTATCATTTTGTTTTGGATTTGGTGTTTCATGTTGTTTGGGTTTGAGGATTGGTGAAATAATTATCTGCTAGCTATGAAATGATGGATGCAAGTCTATGCCGCTACTGGTGCATGTTCGGGCTCATGGGAAATTGGGTTACATAAAGCTAACACCCTCCTGCAAAACAGCAGCCCGCAAATGTTGCACAAGTCTTTTGAATAAATGCACCAACCCCGAACCGGCAAAACCGTTCGCCACTTCGCGATTCAAACCATACACTACAGTCATGAATCGGTTATACCATCGCTTATGTTTGACAATGTTGGGTTGTGGATTCGTAGCCTTGGCTGCGTGCCACTCCATCAACACGTCCAAACAAAATGAAGCCATCGTTAAAGCAGAATTCATTTATCAGTCAGCCCCCTTCCCCTCCTGCCACGCCTCCACGATAGCGGAAACCCAATACGGCTTGATCGCCGCATGGTTCGGTGGCACGGCGGAGCGAAACCCGGACGTGTGCATCTACGTTTCACGAAATGAAAACGGAAACTGGACTGCACCTGTCGCCGTCGCGGATGGCGTGGGCTTCGGCACGAACCGCCTACCGACGTGGAATCCGGTTTTGTTCCAACCGAAGTCCGGCCCGCTGATGCTCTTCTACAAAGTCGGCCCGTCGCCCGCGACTTGGTGGGGCATGCTGAAAACTTCCGATGACGATGGCAAAACATGGTCGGCAGCGGTGCGTTTGCCGGATGGAATTCTCGGCCCAATTAAAAATAAACCCGTGCAACTCGCGAATGGCGACATCCTTGCACCATCGAGCCTCGAGGGCGAAGGCGGCTGGCGCGTGCATTTCGAGCGCAGCACCGACGGCGGCAAAACTTGGACGGCAGCGCCACCGGTTAACGACGGCAAAACCATCGGCGCAATTCAACCGAGCATTTTATTTTGCGGCGGAGACAAGCTTCAGGCGATTGGCCGCACGAAGAACGACAAGTTGTTTCAGATTTACTCCGAAGACGCCGGCAAGACGTGGGGCGAAATGACGCTCATGGATTTGCACAATCCCAATTCCGGCACGGACGCTGTGACGCTGCAGGATGGCCGTCAGTTGCTCGTCTATAATCACAACACGCGCACCGGCTCGAACAACAAAGGCCGCAGCCCGCTGAACGTGGGAGTTTCTGCTGACGGGAAAAACTGGCTGGCCGCTTTGGTGTTGGAAGACATGCCGGACGCACCGAACGGTTTCGCCTACCCAGCCGTTATCCAGACGCGCGACGGCTTGGTTCACATCACTTACACTTGGGAACGCAAACGCATCAAGCACGTTGTGATTGATCCGGCGAAGTTAAAGCTGCAGCCGATTGTGAATGGGGAATGGCTCAAATCCCCTTCCGCCGCGCTTCCAGTTCCGCGTGAATCTGCGGTTCGAGCAACTCGTATTTTTTGTAGAAGAGCACCGGCAGAATCGCCAGCGCAAATCCCACCACGGGCAGCCAGATAAACCCGAGCTCGATACCGCGCAGCGAGGTGGTGGTTTGCGCGGTGTTCGCGACGTAGCCATGCGCGTCCATGATCCATGCGGGTAGCGCGCCGCCGAGGCCGCTGCCGGCTTTCAGACAGAACGCCGCGCCGATGGCGGTGAGAAATCCGGCCGCGCGGATGCCGGTTTTCCATTCGCCGTAATCCACGCTGTCAGATAAAACCGAGAACGGCATCGCCATCGCCACGCCACTGGCAAGAAAGCCAACAATCCAGCCGCTCATGATCAGCGGCAGGGAAATTTCCCCGCGTGTGCCAAGCCAGACGATGATTTGTCCAACAATCATTCCAAGCAAACCGAGAATCCAGATGTTGCGCTTGGAAGTCCACCGACAGAAAAATGGCAGGCAAAAAACCGTCGCCAGCGAAATGAAATCCAGGCTGAACGCCAGCGGCACGAGGTCTTTGCGGTGGAGCGTGTATTCAAAAAAATACGGCGTGGTGCAGATGCGGGCGATGAATGCGATCCAGAAAAACAGACTGCTGATGAAGATGATGATCCACGGCCAGTTGCCTTTCAGCGCGCGAAAACTATCGGCGACGGGCAACGATTGTTTTTTTTCGTGAACGACTTCCTCAAGATTTTTAAAGGCAAACAGGTAGAGCAGAATTGTTCCCGTGGCGTAAATCGGCATGACAATCATGAAGCCGCGACGGTCGTCGCCGTGGCCGAAGAATTCCACGAGCTTGAGCGCAGTGAGATTCACGATCAGCACGCCGAGTTTTGAACCGAACATCCGGAACGCCGTCAACGTCACGCGCTCGCGCGGGTCGGGCGTGAGCGCGGACAGGATGGAAGTCACGGGTGTATTGATGCCGGTGTAGAGAACGCTGCACACGATGTAGGTTATCGCCGCGTAAATGACTTTTCCCGTGTGACCCAAATCCGGCGTGAGAAATGTCAGCACGCCAAACACCGCGAACGGCACGCACAGCCAAAGAAACCACGGACGGCTCTTGCCCCATCGGCTGTGCGTCTTGTCGAAGATGATGCCCCACACCGGCGCATCCACCGCATCAATGAATCGCGCCACGAGCAGAATCGTCCCAGCGGTCGCAGCGGAAATGCCATAGACATCCGTGTAAAATTTCAGCAGGTAGAACGAGATGACGCAGAAGACCAGTTGCCCCGCCGTGTCGCTCGCAGCGTAGCTGAAGCGTTTGGTGTAAGAGGTTCTGCTCATGGCTTCAGCAGTGCGGTAAGACCATGACGCGCGAGCACGTCCTTGATTTTTACCGGCAAGCCTTTGGCGCAGGATTCCTCCATCGCCTGCATCACGGCAACGGTGACGATGCCTTCACGCGTGTCAGGGTTGGGCGACTTGCCTGCCGCCAGACAGCGCGCAAAGTATTCGATGTAATTTTGGTATTCACCGGCGTGGTGCGAATGGCCGCCGAAGCGGAAAAAATAATCGTCCTGGTCTTCAAACGTCTCGACCGCCGATTTTCCTCCAAGCTTCCACGCGTAACGCAAGTCGTAGTAGTCGCCTTGGCTCGCACCGTTCGCGCAACGGAGAGTGCAGCTCATGTTGCTGTCACGCTGAAGCGGAATCACCGGGCTGTTGAACGTGCCGCTGACACGCGCAGGAATGCCCGCAGCAGATTTGAAAATAAATTGAAACGTGTCGTCATTTTTCAGGCCAAGGTCGCGGCCGTTTTTGCTCAATGACGAATAGCCCATGACCTCTGCGATGTCCGGCAGATACCAGCGCACCAAATCCACCGGATGACTCAAGCCGCCGTAGAGCCACTTGAAAGCATCCGTCTTCGCCCAGCCTTTCTTGAGAAACCAGCGATGATCTGCGTTGTAGTAAGCTTCGACACTGATAATTTCACCGAACGCGCCGGCGTCAAAATGTTTACGCTGCCGCGCGAAGGGTGCAAAGAAACGCGAGCTTTGGCCGACCATCACGCACTTGCCGGATTTTTTCTGTGCCGCCAAGACTTCCCTTGCCTGCGACAAATCGTTCAGAAATGGCTTAGTGCAAATGACGTGTTTGCCCGCCTCCAAAGCTTGGACGATGTGTGCGGCG
>CAIKKJ010000014.1 GCA_903827955.1 uncultured Verrucomicrobia subdivision 3 bacterium | reverse complement strand
TTCACCATTGAAGGCCGTGGCACGGTCGTGACGGGTCGCGTTGAACGCGGTTTGCTCAAGAAGATGGAAGAAGTCGAAATCGTCGGCCTTAAGGACACCAAGAAAACAGTGGCGACCGACATCGAAATGTTCCGCAAGCTGCTGGATTCGGCGAGCGCCGGCGACAACGTCGGGGTGTTGCTCCGCAGCACAACGAAAGACGACGTGGAGCGCGGCATGGTTTTGGCCAAGCCCGGCTCTATCAAGCCGCACACGAAGTTCAAGGCGGAAGTCTATGTTTTGACCAAGGATGAAGGTGGTCGTCACACGCCGTTCTTCACGAACTACCGTCCGCAGTTTTACTTCCGCACCTCCGACGTCACAGGCACGCTCACGCTGCCGACGGGCGTTGAAATGGTGATGCCGGGCGACAATGTCTCCGTGGATGTTGAGCTTCAGAAGACCGTCGCCATGGAAAAAGGCTTGAAGTTTGCGATTCGCGAAGGTGGTCGCACTATCGGCTCCGGTATCGTGGTGGAAGTCGTCGCTTAATTGCGGCTTAGTTTCGGGAGCGCGGAGTTTTTAACCTCCGTGCTCCCTTTTTGTCCGAAGATTCGGCGGTGGTTTTTACGGCAGGTTTTGACGGATACGGCAGTAGCTCAATTGGTAGAGTAGTGGTCTCCAAAACCATTGGTTGCAGGTTCAAGTCCTGCCTGCCGTGCCAGGTTTAGTTGGTGGTTCAAGTTGATAGTTGAAAAGAAGCGGCGGAGAGACAACTATCGGCTGCAACTAATGACTATCAACCATCTCATGGAGAGGTGGCAGAGTGGTCTATTGCGGCGGTCTTGAAAACCGCTGTGGGCGAAAGCTCACCGGGGGTTCGAATCCCTCCCTCTCCGCCAGTTATGCGGAAGCAAACTGCCGCGCCAAAGCGCAGTGCAGATGGTCAAGCCAGCGATGGCAGAAAAGTTTTTTTTGTGAATAATTGGACGTCAATCTTAATTTGGGCGGTGGTGATTGGGGCGGTCTTTGGCTACCTCTGGTGGCAGGGCCAGATCCAGCGCCTCACTGTATACGTGCAGGAAACACGCGAAGAGCTGAAGAAATGCTCTTGGCCAACGTGGATTGAATTACGCGGCTCCACCATTTTGATCATCGTCACCGTCGCGTTGCTGGGTTTGTTTGTCGTGATTGTGGATCGCATTTTGTTCACCATTTTCATCCGCTAAAAAATCATGCGCAACCAGTGGTTCATCATTCAGACGCTTTCCGGCCAGGAACACAAGGTCAAGGATAGCATTGAAAAGCGCGTCAAGACTGACGAGATGCAGGACTACGTCAAAGAAGTCCTCGTTCCGATGGAAAAAGTTGTCGAGGTGCGCAATCAAAAAAAGACGGTGTCCAACCGCAAGCTCTGGCCCGGCTATGTTTTTGTGGATATGGTTTTGCTCGATGATGACCACCGCGTGATCGAAGCTCCGTGGTATTTCATCCGCGAGACGCAGGGCGTGATCGGTTTTTTGAGCGATCCGCCCCAGCCGACGCCGACGGAAGAGGTTGACGCCATCAAGGCGCAGATTTCAATTTCGGAAGACACGGAAAAGCCCAAGGTGAATTTTGCGGTTGGCGAAACCGTCAAGATCAACAATGGACCGTTCTTGAATTTCAGCGGCGTGATTGAAGAAATTGATCCGGAACGCGGCAAGTTAAAAGTGACCGTGAACATTTTTGGCCGTAATACGCCGGTGGAATTGGAATACTGGCAGGTCGAAAAATCTTAATATTTTATGGCAAAGAAAATTACAGGAATGATCAAGTTGCAGATTGCGGCTGGCCAAGCCAATCCCGCACCGCCCGTTGGTCCCGCGCTCGGTCAGCACGGCGTCAACATCATGGGTTTCTGCAAAGAATTTAACGCAGCAACGAAGAACGATGCCGGCCTCGTGATTCCCGTGGTCATCACGGTATATCAGGACAAGTCGTTTACGTTCATCACCAAGTCACCGCCGGCGTCCATTCTGCTAAAAAAAGCAGCGGGCATCACCGCTGGTTCCAAGGTTCCAAACAAAGACAAGGTGGGTAAGGTCACGCGCAAACAGGTCTTGGATATCGTCAAGATGAAATCCAAGGACATGAACGCGACCAGCGAAGAAGCCGCGTTCCGCACCGTGTCCGGCACGGCGCGCAGCATGGGAATTGAAGTTGTCGGTTAATCAAAACAAAACGCGGGAGGGCCAAAAGCCCGTTTGCACCGCACCAAATAAAATGCCCAGTAAGCGATTCAAAAAAGCCCTCGAAGTGGTGGATGCGAAAAAAGCGTATCTGCTCAAGGACGCCGTGAGCGTGCTTGCCAAATTCCCCAAGGCCAAGTTCAACGAGACTGTTGATCTTGCATTCCGCCTTGGGGTTGATCCAAAACAATCCGACCAGATGGTTCGTGGCACTGTCCCGTTGCCCCACGGCAGCGGCAAAACTGTCCGCGTGCTCGTGTTTGCCAAAGGCAACGCGGCAGACGCAGCCAAAGCTGCCGGCGCCGAAAACGTCGGTTTTGAAGACATGATCGCCAAGTGCCAGAGCGGTTGGTCTGATTTCGATGTCGCGGTCGCGACGCCGGAGGCGATGATTGAAGTGCGCAAGCTTGGCAAAGTTCTCGGACCACGCGGCCTCATGCCGAATCCTAAAACCGGGACCGTCACGGATGACACGGCAAAGGCTGTGAAAGAAGTGAAAGCTGGCCGCGTTGAATTCAAGACCGACAAGGCGGGCAATGTTCACGTCATCGTGGGCAAGGCTTCGTTCAAGCCGGAGCAACTCGAAGAGAATGCCCGCGCGGTCATCGAGGCCGTCTCAAAGGCGCGCCCGCAGAGCGTCAAGGGCACTTACATTCATTCCTGCACGTTGTCGGCAACGATGAGTCCCGCTGTGCGCGTGGATATCCGCGAGTTCGCAAACAATTAACCAAATTTTCCCATGCGTGTAGAAAAAAAATTACTGACGAAGGAATATGCCGCGCGCCTGAACGGTTCTCCGTTCTTCATCGTGGTCGGCTACCAAGGTTTGAAGGTCGAGCATTTCAACGAACTGCGCAAGCGTTTGACGGTTGCCGGCGCAGAAATTCATGTGGTGAAGAACACTGTGTTCTGCATTGCCGCCAAAGAAGCCGGTGTGAAGACGGGCTTGGACGGTGCCTTGGCCGGCCAGATTGCTATCATTACGGGCAAGAAAGATATTTTTGTCACCGCGAAGGCGTTGAAAAATTTCGCCGCCGAGTTCGACAAGCTGAAAATCAAATTTGGTTATCTGGACAACGAACGCGTTGAACAGGCGACCATTATGGCGTATGCGGATTTGCCGAGCCTCGACGTGCTCCGGGCCAAGTTGCTCGGTCTGTTCAGCGCCCCGGCTTCGCGCATCGCGCAAGTGATCAAGGCAAAATCGGAAAAAGCCGAATAAACAATTTCCGTCCGCCCGAATGGTGGACGGAGCAACCAACAACCAAAACGTAAATCGTCGGTTCGCAGGCTGTGAACTGAAAACTGCTGAAGCCGAGGCAGGCGACGAGACGACTGAAAGAAAAAATAGTTATGGCAGACATCGCAAACATCGTAGAAGAACTCAGCAAGCTCACCATCATTGAAGCGGCTGACCTGGTCAAACAACTCGAAACCAAATGGGGCGTTTCCGCCGCTGCCCCGGTCGCGGTTGCGGCTGCTGGCGCTGCAGGTGGCGCGGCGGCTCCGGCTGAAGCGAAAGATACTTTTGACGTGATTCTCGTCTCCGTTCCGGCGGATAAGAAAATCTCCGTCATCAAAGCCGTGCGTGAAGTGAAGGCTGGTTTGGGTCTCGCCGAAGCGAAAGCTTTGGTTGAAGGCGCTCCGAAGCCGTTGCTTGAGGGCGCAAACAAGGCTGACTCCGACGCCGCCAAGAAGAAGCTCGAAGAAGCTGGCGCGAAGGTTGAAGTCAAGTAAGGGTTGGAATCTGGGGCGGCGGTTCCGCAGTCGCGTGACCGCCGCCCCCTTCCCGTCTCTACGGGAAAAAGAATTTTATTGAAGTCAAACGCAGTAAAGTCGGTTGTGAGTTTGGCAAGTTTGCTGTTGAACACAGCGGGCTTGCCTTGTGTCGTTAAATAAAAATTGCCGGTGCGGCGTTGTTGCCGTGCCCCGAAAGGAAAATAAAAAATGCCATCGCGAGTCACAGAACGTATCAACTTCGGCAAGATCAAAGAAATTGTCATTCCGCCGAACATGATCGAACTGCAGACGAACTCCTACATCGAGTTCCTGCAAGCCGCCGAGTCGCCGAAAAAGCGCAACAAACACGCCGGTCTTGAATCCGTGTTTCAGGAGGTTTTCCCGATTGAGAGTTACGATGGCAAGTGCAAGCTCGCCTATGATTCCTACGAGGTGGGCGAGCCAAAGATTGACTGGCTGGAATGTCTGCGCGAAGGCTTGACCTATGGCGCGCCGCTTTACGTCACGTTCAAGCTTATCGAGGAAGAAAAGGGCGCGAAGGAAGAAAAAGTGTTCATGGGCGAACTGCCCCTGATGACGCCACAAGGCACGTTTGTGATCAACGGTGCGGAACGCGTGGTTGTTTCGCAGTTGCACCGTTCGCCGGGCATCGCATTTGAAGCGACCCAGCATCCGAACGGCAAAATGCTCCACAGCTTCCGCGTCATTCCTGACCGCGGTTCCTGGTATGAAGCGCAGTTTGATACAAGCGATTTGCTCTACGTTTATCTCGACCGCAAAAAACGCCGCCGGAAATTTTTGACGACGACGTTCTTTCGCGCCTTGTCATTCCTTGCCCACGAGGACAAGGAAAAGGGCAGCAAGGCCAAGGACAACGGCGGTCTTACGCGCGGCACGGACGAAGAAATCTTGAAGCTGTTCTACACCATCGAAGATTTGACGGTGAAAGAGGCGGAGAAGATCGAAGATTTGCAAAATCGTGTTTTGGTTCAAGACGCGGTGGACGAAGAAAAAGGTCTGGTTGTGGCGCGCGCTTTTGAGCCGCTCTCCAAGGCCGTCGTCAAGCAGATTGCCGAACTCGGCATCACCAAAATCAAGGTCGTGGACACCTCGGTGGACGAGGGCAACATGATCAAGTGCATCAAAAAGGATCCGGCAAAAAATGAAGAAGAGGCGTTGAAAGATATTTACCGCCGATTGCGCCCTGGCGATCCCCCGACGGCGGCAAACTCCCGCGCGTTGCTCAAGCGTTTATTCTTCGACGAAAAACGCTATGACCTTGGTCGCGTGGGTCGCTACAAGATCAATCAGAAATTGGGTATGAAGGCGGAAGGTCGCATTTTGACCAAGGAAGATTTGGTCGAAGCGACGAAGTATTTGCTCAAACTCAAGAAGGGTGAAGGCTCGCTGGATGACATCGATCATTTGGGCAGCCGCCGCATCCGCACGGTCGGCGAATTGCTCGCCAACCAGTGCCGCGTCGGCCTTTCACGGACGGAACGTCTCGTGAAGGAGCGCATGACGTTGTTCGATCAGACCGTCGAAGCGATGACGCCGCAGAAGCTCATCAATCCGAAGGCGCTCTCCGCCGTGATCCGCGATTTCTTTGGCCGGAGCCAATTGTCGCAGTTCATGGATCAAATCAACCCGCTCGCTGAATTGACCCACAAACGCCGCTTGTCGGCGCTTGGACCAGGCGGTCTCTCACGTGATCGTGCTGGTTTTGAAGTCCGCGACGTTCATCCGTCGCATTACGGTCGTATTTGTCCGATTGAAACGCCAGAAGGGCCGAACATTGGTTTGATCGCGTCGTTGGCGACGTTTGCACGCATCAACGATTTCGGCTTCCTTGAAACGCCGTATCGCAAAGTTGAGAACGGCCGCGTGACCAATCATATTGATTACCTCACCGCTGACCGCGAAGAACAGTTCATCGTGGCGCAAGCAAATTCGGTGATGGATGAAAAGGGGCATTTTACGACCGACCGCGTGGTCTGCCGCCAACGTGGCGAGTTCATTGACGTGGAACCGACGGCGGTTCACTACATGGACATTTCGCCGAAGCAGCTTGTCTCGATCGCTGCCTCGCTAATTCCGTTCCTCGAACACGATGATGCGAACCGCGCGTTGATGGGTTCCAACATGCAGCGCCAGGCTGTGCCGCTCCTCGTCACCGAGGCGCCGCTCGTCGCGACGGGCATGGAAGACCGCGTCGCCCGCGATTCGCGTGCGGTGCTCGTGGCTGAAGAAGCTGGCAAAGTGGCTTCTGTTAATGGCAGCCAGATCATCATCACTGATAACGGCCAGTTGCCCGAAGGTAAAAAGAAAATCAAGCACGACCCGGAAAACGGTATTTCTGTTTATCCGGTGCGCAAGTTCATGCGCTCAAATGCGGCGACCTGTATCAACCAGAAAATTCTGGTGAGCAAGGGCGATAGCATTAAGAAAGGTCAAGTCCTCGCGGACGGCCCTTGCACGCAGAACGGCGAACTCGCGCTCGGCCGCAACGTGCTCGTGGCGTTCATGCCGTGGAACGGCTATAACTTCGAGGACGCGATCCTCATCAGCGAGAAAATCGTGAAGGACGACATCTTCACGTCGATTCACATCGACGAGTTTGAAGTGGCGGCCCGCGATACGAAGCTCGGACCGGAAGAAATCACCCGCGACATCCCGAACCTCGGCGATGAAGCGTTGAAGAATCTCGGCACTGACGGCGTCATCCGCATCGGCGCAGAAGTGAAACCCGGCGACATCCTCGTCGGAAAAATCACGCCGAAGTCTGAAACCGAACTCGCGCCGGAAGAACGTTTGCTCCGCGCCATCTTCGGTGAAAAGGCGGCGGATGTGAAAGATACTTCGCTCAAAGTTCCGTCGGGAACTTACGGCATCGTCATGGACGTGAAGGTTTCGTCTAAGAAAGACGGCGAAAAGACCAGTCGTTCCGCGACCAGCGAAGAAAAACGCCACGCGAAACAGATTGAATCCGACCATCAGAAAAAACTGGGCGAATTGCAGGATCAGTTGACGGAAGCGTTGAGCAACATTCTGCTCGGCGAAAAAATTCCGCTCGACGTCGTGAACAGCGAGACCGGTGAAATCATCATTCCGGCCAACCGCAAGATTACGAAAACTCTGTTGCGCAAGCTTGCGACGGTTTATGACCGCATTGAGATTGACCCGTCGCCGATCCGCAACAAGATCAGCGAAATCATCGGCCAGTTTAAGAAGAAATTCGATGACTTGCAGATGCAATACGACGAGGAGATGGAGCGCGCCGAAGCCGGTGAAGGCACGGAAGCGGGCATCGTCAAGTCAGTCAAAGTTTACATCGCTTCCAAGCGGAAACTCTCCGTCGGTGACAAGATGGCCGGTCGCCACGGTAACAAAGGTGTCGTCGCGAAAATTGTTAAGGAAGAAGACATGCCGCATCTTGCGGATGGAACGCCGGTGGAGATTGTATTGAATCCGCTGGGTGTGCCGAGCCGTATGAACGTCGGACAGGTTTTGGAAACGCACTTGGGCTGGGCGGCGAAGCTGCTCGGTTTGAAGTTCGCCACGCCGGTGTTCGATGGCATGAAGGAAAAAGACATTCGTGGCTATTTGAAACAAGCCGGTTTACCCGAACACGCCAAGACGCACCTCATCGACGGACGCACCGGCGAACAGTTCGACCAGGAAATCGTCGTCGGCTACATCTACATGATGAAGCTCGGCCACTTGGTAGCGGACAAGATTCACGCCCGCGCCGTCGGACCGTATTCACTCGTCACCCAGCAACCGCTGGGCGGCAAGGCGCAATACGGCGGTCAGCGCTTCGGCGAAATGGAAGTGTGGGCGATGGAAGCCTACGGCGCGGCTTACACGTTGCAGGAACTCCTGACCGTGAAATCCGACGACGTCCAGGGCCGCACGCGCATCTACGAAAGCATCGTCAAGGGCGATAACTCGTTGGAAGCCGGTATCCCGGAATCCTTCAACGTGCTCGTCAAGGAAATGCAATCGCTCGGTCTCGACGTGAAGGTTGGTTACTCCAACCCGATTGAACACGCTGGTAGTGACAACGCGCAGCAAGCTGCCGTTGCCGCGCTGACGTCCACCGAATCCTGAAACGAAACTTTGCTGAAATAAATCGTATGACCACTTCCAAAGAAAACGCCCGCGAGATTCTCGGCCTCGAAAAGGTCAACCAGGTTGACTACGTCGGCATCACGCTCGCGTCGCCCGACGCCATCCGCTCGTGGAGCAAGGGCGAAGTCAAGAATCCAGAAACGATCAACTACCGCACGTTCAAGCCGGAAAAGGGCGGCCTTTTCTGCGAACGCATTTTCGGTCCCGTGAAGGACTGGGAATGTTCCTGCGGCAAGTATAAGCGCATCAAACATCGCGGCATCGTCTGCGATCGTTGCGGCGTCGAGGTGACGTTGTCCCGCGTTCGCCGTGAACGCATGGGTCACATCGAACTCGCCGTGCCGGTGCAGCACATCTGGTTCTTTAAGTGCATGCCCTCGCGCATTGGTTTGGCGCTGGACATGACCGCGCGCCATTTGGAACGCGTTATCTATTACGAAGATTACCTCGTGATTGATCCAGGCACGACACCGCTCAAGGCAAATTCGTTGCTCACGGAAGTCGAACTCCGCGAAGCGCGCGAAACCTACGGTGCCGAAGCTTTCACCGCCAAGATGGGTGCCGAAGGTGTGCGCGAAGCTTTGGAACGTGTTGATCTCGCCAAACAGGCGGATGAACTCGCCATCGCGATGACAGAAACCAAGAGCAAGCAGATTCGCAAGAAGCTCGCGAAGCGCATCAAGTTACTTCAGGGCCTCGCCTCTTCGAAGAGCCGTCCGGAATGGATGATTCTCACGGTGCTGCCGGTGATTCCGCCGGATTTGCGTCCGCTGGTTCCGCTCGAAGGCGGACGTTTCGCGACGTCTGACTTGAACGATCTCTATCGCCGCGTCATCAACCGCAACAACCGTCTCCGCACGTTGCTCCAGCTCAAGACGCCGGAAGTGATTATCCGTAACGAAAAACGCATGTTGCAGGAGGCCGTGGACGCGTTGTTCGACAACGGCCGTCATGGTCGTCCGGTCACCGGTGCGGGCAACCGCTCGCTGAAATCTTTGAGCGACATGCTCAAGGGCAAAGGCGGTCGTTTCCGTCAGAACTTGCTCGGTAAACGCGTGGATTATTCAGGCCGCTCGGTCATCGTGATCGGACCGGAACTGAAGTTGAACCAGTGCGGTCTGCCGAAGAAGATGGCACTAGTTTTGTTCGAGCCGTTCATCATCCGCCGCTTGAAAGAGCTCGGGTATGTTCACACCGTTCGCAGTGCGAAGAAGATGATCGAGCGCCAGACACGCGAAGTGTGGGACGTTTTGGAAGAAGTGACGAAGGGTCACCCGGTTCTCTTGAACCGCGCTCCGACGTTGCATCGTTTGTCGGTTCAAGCGTTTGAGCCGCAGCTCATCGAAGGCGAGGCGATTCGCATTCATCCGCTGGTTTGCACGGCGTATAACGCCGACTTTGACGGTGACCAGATGGCCGTTCACGTTCCGTTGTCAGTCGAAGCGCAGATGGAAGCTCGTTTGCTCATGATGGCGACGAACAACATCTTCTCGCCCTCATCCGGCAAGCCGATTATCACGCCGACACAGGACATTACGCTGGGTTGTTACTACGTTACTGCTGAACCGCGCAAGGCGATGCCGGCAGACGTAAATACATTGCCGTTGTTTGGCTCCAAGGAAGAAGTCATTTATGCCCATAGCGACGATGGCGTGAAAACCCACGATCGCATCCGTCTGGCGAATCCCGATTTGGGCAAGCAGACCGCGTTCGGCAATGCCGACAAAAAAGTCATTGAGACGACCGTGGGCCGCGTATTGTTCAGCGAAATTTGGCCGACGGAACTCGGCTTCCATAACAAGCCGGTGAAGAAATCCGACCTCGGTGATTTGATCTGGAAATGCTACAAAAATGCCGGCCACGACAAAACCGTGGTCATGTTGGACAAGTTGAAAGAAATTGGTTTCCGTGAGGCGACCAAGTCCGGCGTGTCCATCGGTATTGACGACATGATTGTTCCGAAAGAGCGCGACGAGCAGATTGAAAATGCTCACAAGCTCATCAAGGAAGTTGAAAAACAATATCGCAAAGGTGTTATCACCTCCGGCGAACGTTACAACAAAATCGTGGACATCTGGACGCATTGCACGGATCAGATTTCCGGCGTGATGTTCGATACCTTGAAGGCCAACCAGGGCAAAAAGGAATACAACCCCGTTTACTTGATGGTGGATTCCGGTGCTCGTGGTAACAAACAACAGGTTCGTCAGTTAGCTGGTCTCCGTGGTTTGATGGCCAAGCCCAGCGGCGAAATCATTGAGAAGCCGATTTTGGCGAACTTCCGCGAAGGTCTGTCCGTCTTGGAATACTTCATCTCGACGCACGGCGCTCGCAAAGGTTTGGCCGACACCGCGCTCAAAACGGCCGACTCCGGTTACATGACCCGCAAACTTGTGGACGTTTCACAGGACGTGATCATCCAGGAAGCGGATTGTGGCACCACGAATGGCATTTCCGTTTCCGCCGTGTTTGAAGGTGAGGACGAGGTAGTGAAGATTTCCGACCGTCTGGTGGGCCGTTATGCCTGCGACGACATCGTGAATCCGAACAGCCCGAAAGAATTCCTCATCAAGGCGAACGAGGAAATTGACGAAGTGAAGGCGAAGCGGATTGACAGCGCGGGCATTGACCGCGTGCGGATCCGTTCGGTGCTGACTTGCGAAAGCAAGCACGGCATCTGCCAGCACTGCTACGGCCGCAACCTTGCGACCGGCAGCTTGGTGAAACTCGGTGAAGCCGTGGGCATCATCGCCGCGCAGTCCATCGGTGAACCCGGCACGCAGCTCACGATGCGCACGTTCCATACGGGCGGTGTCGCATCCGGCGTGTTCAAGCAGCCGATCATCAAGCCGAAGCACGAAGGTCTGGTTCGTTATAACGAACTGCGTGTCGTCGAACTTGAAGACGGCAACAACATCGTCTTGAACAAGAACGGTTCCATTTCAATTCTCGCCGAGGACGGCCGCGAATTGGAAAACCACAACATCGTTATCGGTGCCATCATCTCCGTGAAGGACGGCGCGAAGCTCAAGAAGGGCGATACGCTTGTCCAGTGGGATCCGCACAACATGCCGATTCTGTCGGAAAAAGCCGGCAAAGTGAAATTCCACGACATCATCGAAGGTGTCACCATGAAACAGGAAGTGGATGAAGCCACCGGCGAAGAAGCCATGGTCGTCATTGACCACAAGGAAGATTTGCATCCGCAGATCATCATCAGTGATGACAAAGGTGAAGTCGTGGCGAATTATCCGATTCCCTCCGGCGCACACTTGGTTGTCAATGAGACGGACAAAATCGTTCCTGGCACCTTGCTCGCCAAGACGCCGCGCAAACAGGCCAAGACGCGTGACATCACCGGTGGTTTGCCGCGTGTCGCTGAATTGTTCGAAGCCCGCCGCCCGAAAGACGCGTCGGAAATCTCCAAGATTGACGGCATCGCGGACTTTGGTCCGAGCGTGCGCGGCAAGCGCTGCGTGCTCATCAAGGATCCAGCCACGCAGTTGGAAGAGGAACATCTCATTCCGATCGGCAAGCACGTCATCGTCTTCAAGGGCGACCTCGTCAAAAAAGGTCAGCAGCTCACCGAAGGTCCGATGGATCCACACGAAATTCTGGACGTCTGCGGACCGCAGGAATTGCAAGAACATTTGGTCAGCGAAGTGCAGGAAGTTTATCGCCTCCAAGGCGTGACGATCAACGACAAGCACATCGAGATTATCGTGCGCCAGATGCTCCGCAAGATTCGCGTCACCGAAACCGGCGACACGCAATTCCTCTGGGGTGAACAGATTGACAAATTGGAATTCGAAGCCGAAAACGAAGCCGTCGAGAAGAAGGGTGGCAAGCCAGCGGAAGCGGTGCCGGTGTTGCTCGGCATCACCAAGGCCTCGCTTGAAACCGACAGCTTCTTGAGCGCGGCATCGTTCCAAGACACGACCCGCGTGCTTACCGAAGCCGCGACGCGTTCCAAGATTGACAGCCTCCGCGGCTTCAAGGAAAACGTCATCATGGGTCACATCATTCCCGCCGGCACCGGCTTTGATCGCCACCGCAAGGTCACGCTCAAGCCGTTGGTGGAAATGCCGGAAGAACCGGAAATTGAAGAAGTTCAGGAAGAAGCGGAAAATCCGCTACTCGCCTGACGCCAAAAGATTCATGCGGGCGTCCGGCGAAAAACCGGACGCCCGTTTTAAGTTTTAACGAGAGCCGACCAAATTAACTAGAAAATAGGGTTGCAACGGTGAAGAGGTTTCTTTAACTTTTGCATCCCGTTTCTCCCAAACTGAAAACGGTAGATTTTACCGCGATTTTTAAGCAAATGCCGACAATCAACCAACTGGTCCGCAAGGGCCGCACTAAAGTCAAATACAAGTCCAAGTCGCCTGCCTTGGAGAACTCACCTTTCCGCCGTGGCGTCTGCATCCAGGTCATGACGCGCACGCCCAAGAAGCCAAACTCCGCGATGCGCAAGGTCGCGAAAGTTCGTTTGACGAACGGCTTCGAGATCATCGCCTACATCCCGGACGAAGGTCACAATTTGCAGGAACATAGCATCGTGCTCGTGCGCGGTGGCCGTGTGAAAGATTTGCCCGGTGTGCGCTATCACATCGTGCGCGGCACGCTCGACGCCGCTGGTGTGGAAAAACGCCGCGTCAGCCGTTCCAAATACGGCGTGAAGAAGCCAAAGGCCAAAGCCGCCGCCCCGGCCAAGTAAATTTTAACCGTTCTAACGATTTAACGAACCTATGTCTCGCAGACGTCAAGCAACCAAACGGCCGATGGCCCAGGATGGCAAATACAAAAGCACCCTGGTCGCGCGCCTCGTCAACACTGTTATGTGCTCGGGCAAAAAGAGCACGGCTGAACGCATCGTCTATGGCGCGTTCGACTCCATCTCGGAAAAAAATCCGGCCAGCAACCCGATTGAAATTCTCCAGCGCGCCGTGGACAACGCCAAGCCGCGCATCGAGACCAAGGCTCGCCGCGTCGGTGGTGCCACCTATCAGGTTCCGCTCGAAATCCCCGCCGACCGTCAAAATGCGCTCGCGCTTCGCTGGATTGTGGATTTTGCGGATGCCAAAAAGGGTATCCCCATGAAAGCCGCGCTCGCAGCGGAAATTCTCGAGGCCTATCAAGGTCAAGGCAACGCCATCCGTAAGCGTGACGAAGTCCATAAGATGGCTCAGGCCAACAAGGCCTTTGCCCATTTCCGCTGGTAAACTGATTTTACTCCATCAAAGGCCGGGATTAAAAAATCCCGGCTTTTTTCTTTTTAAATAATTCATGGCCAAAGAAAAAAAGCAAAACCAATCCAAACGTGATGAACAGGCGCAACTGCTCGACCTGCTGCGCAGCATCCTGCCTAAGATTGCGCCCGACCCGGCACTGGCAGAAAAGATTTATTCCGCCTGCGAGGCCGAGCTGCGTGTGAAAAACCGCGTCCACTCGTTTGAAAAATTTTGCGAGCGCATCGAGTTGCCCGATTTGGAGCCGAAAACTTTGGAAGCGGTGAAACAACAACTTGTCGCCGGATTTGGCGATGCCGATTTAGACATCGAGCCGAATGAAGATGGCAAGGGTTTGCGCGTCGATGTGTCGCTGCCGGATGGCACGCAGTTTCACAGCCGGATTCCCGTGCGTCCCGCTGGCGCGGAACTCAGTGATGAACAGGAAATCACGATGAAATTTGTCGCATTCCCGGTGGCGTTGCCGGGTGATACTGAGTTGCTCTGGGCGTTAGCCAAGCGAGAGAACATGACGAACGACGAGGCAGCGATTGCGCTGACGAAAGTCGAGGACGAATTCTGGGCTTCGAAGCCGGGGCAGAAATTGCTCAAGGATCGCGTGGAAAAAAGTTTCCCGGAATTTATCGCCCGCGTTCCGGCGGGAATGCTCGGCGATGCCGGCTTGAAACGGCATTACAAACTGCCGGAGACATTGAAGGTCTTGCGCGGTGCAGCAAAGAAAAATTAGTCGTCGATTCCATTAAATCGCCAGTAACAGCCGCTTGATTTCCTTTAGCCGTGCTTTCGGTTCTTTTTTGGTGAGACGCGGAAATTTTCCGCCCAGCGTGATAAAATCATTCTGGCGCGTAACCTTCAATTTGTCTTCCTCAACCTCGATGCTCGTCACATTTTTTTCGCTGGCGAGAATTTTCAATTCACCCACGGCCAGCAGCAATTCCACATTGGGCGGCAGTGGGCCAAAACGGTCGCGCAATTCTATTTGCAGTGCATCGAGCAGCGGCTTTTCACTCGCCTGTGCCAGCTTGCGATAGATTTCGATGCGGTGATGCGCTTCCGTTACGTAGCTTTCCGGCAGCGCGCTGGCATCGCCGAGAAAATCCAGCGCCACGCGCACTTCGATGCGCGGTTTCACTTTCTCGCCTTTCATTGAAGCGACGCTTTGCTTGAGTAACTGGCAGTATAGTTCAAAACCGACGGCGGTAATGTGACCACTCTGTTCTGCGCCCAATAAATTTCCCGCGCCGCGAATTTCCAAATCACGCATCGCGATCTTGAACCCGCTGCCGAGCGTGGCGTATTGCTTCATCGCGCTGATGCGTTTGCGCACGTCCGTGAGCAGACGCGCATGGCGCGGTAGCAGCAGATAGGCAAACGCCTGATGTTTGTAGCGTCCGACGCGGCCGCGCAACTGATAAAGCTGGCTCAACCCAAACCTGTCCGCCCGGTCAATGATGATGGTGTTCGCGTTCGGAATGTCCAAGCCGCTCTCGATGATCGTTGTTGAAAGCAAAACATCCGCTTCACCATTGACGAATTTTGTCATCACTTCTTCGAGATTATCCGCGTCCATCTGCCCGTGGCCGACGACGATGCGCGCGTCCGGCACGAGCGATTGCAGCTTGTCGCGCATCGTATCAATCGTCGTCACGCGGTTGTGCAGAAAGAAAACTTGTCCGCCGCGCGCGAGTTCACGCTTGATCGCGTCACGAATCACGCGCTCGTCATAAGGCGTGGCAATGGTTTCGACCGGCAATCGGTCGTGCGGCGGCGTTTGAATCGTGCTCATGTCACGCGCACCGGTGAGCGCGAGATAAAGCGTGCGCGGAATGGGCGTGGCGCTCAACGTCAGCACGTCCACCATCGTCCGCAGTCGCTTGAACTTTTCTTTGTGCAACACACCGAAGCGCTGTTCCTCATCAATGACCACGAGGCCGAGATCTTTGAACGCAATGTCATCTTGCACGATGCGATGTGTGCCGATGACGATGTCCACCGCGCCAGCGGCGAGATTTTCAATCACCTTGCTCGCTTCACGTTTGGTGCGGAAACGCGAGAGCAACTCCACGCGAATTGGATAATCCGCCATGCGCTCACGAAAATTATTGAAATGCTGCTGCGCCAAAACCGTCGTCGGCACGAGAATCGCAACCTGCTTCCCGTCCATCACCGTCTTGAAGGCGGCGCGAATGGCCACTTCCGTTTTTCCAAAACCCACGTCGCCGCAGATTAAACGATCCATCGGCTTTGCCCGTTCCTGATCGGCCTTTGTCGCGATGATAGCGGTGGCTTGGTCGGGCGTTTCCTCGTAGATGAACGCGCTCTCGAATTCACGCTGCCATTGCGTGTCCGGCTTGCACGGATGACCGGCCTGCGTTTCGCGCACGGCTTGGATGCGGAGCATTTCCGCCGCGATATCGCGCACGGCTTTTTCGGTCTGCTCCTTGGCTTTCACCCAACGCGTGCCGCCGAGTTGATTCAGCGGTGGATTCGCCTTGCCCGCGCCGACGTATTTGCCGACGAGATGCGCCTCGCTAACAGGGACGTAAAGTTTCGGTGGCTCAACTGCGTCGCCGCTCGGCGCGTATTCGATGACGAGACATTCCGTGCCGGTTTCTTCGGAAGGGCTGGTCCGCAGGTCAGTCCTGCCTGACTTACTGCTCGTCGTCGGCAAATTTTTCAGGCCGAGAAATTTTCCGATGCCGTGCCGCAAGTGCACGACCAGATCGCCTTCCTCCAAATCGGTAAAATCAATGTCGAGCGCCGAACGCGCGGCTTGCGCGTGTGCCGATTTCTGCCGGCGCGGACGCTGGATTTTGTAGCGTCCAAAAATTTCCGCGTCGGTCACCACAATCAGTTTCGCCTCGTCGCAAAGGAAGCCGCGAGCAAGTGAGCCGGTATTTATCACCGGAGTTTTTGCATCGGCAAATCCGAGATCTTTCCAAATCTCCTCAAACCGCTGCCGCTCGCCATCGTTATTGCAGAAAACATGGACGGCATAATTCTGACGCAGCCAGCGGTGAAGCTGCTGGAAAAATTCCCGCCGTTGCGCCTCGGCCACCTGCGGCTCCGGTGCGCGCTCTGCCAGCGGACGAAACGCATCCAGCGCCGCGAAGAGCGGCGCGCCGAGCATCTGCTCCGCAAATTGCTCATGCTGGGCCGTTGCTCCTGCCGGGACGGCGGTGGGCGTTCTGCCCAATTCACCGTCGGTCAATTCGACTGCGGTGAACTTGCGCCGGTGCAACTCAACCAAAAAATCCGGCCATGCAATATGTAACCGATCGTCGGGCGAAACTTGCTGCGAATAATTTTCCGCGTGAACGGCGAGCGCGTCCGGTTCGCACAGGACAAAAATGGTTTTGCTCGGCAGATGGTCAAGCAGTGATGAGTGACGGGTGACGAGTGATGAGCTTTTTAGTATGCCAATCTCACCGGCCGGCGGCAGTGTCACTTCGGAAATTTCCCCGCGCGAAACCTGTGTGAGGGGATCAAACTCACGCAACGATTCAAGTTCATCACCAAAAAATTCCAGCCGCACCGGCCACAGATTCGTTGGTGGGAAAACATCTACGATGCCGCCGCGCAAGGCGATTTCGCCCTTCTGCGAAACCTGTGCCTCCGGCTCGTAGCCCTGGATCTCCAGCCATTCGATGAGGTCAAGCGGCGCAATGTTATCCCCGCGCTTCAAAGTTCGCGCCCGGTTTTTCAAATCGTCGGGCGCAAAAGTTTTTTGCAACAGTGCGGTGACACTGGTGACGACGATTTGAGAATTGAAATTTAAGGTTTCAGATTGGCGCGACAGTGCCACGAGCGTCTGCAGTCGGTCGCTGATAACGTCGGCGTGCGGGAGTTTGCCTTCGTTTGGTAGAATTTCCCAGGCCGGGAAAAAGAGCGGGCTGCCGGTTGCGGGTTGCCCCCAAGTTTCCAAATCTTGCTGGAAACTTTCCTGCTGCTTTAGATTTTCGGCAACTAGGACAACGGTGCGTTGCGGAAATTGTTTTTGCAGCAGGGCGGTGAAGTAGGGTTGTGCACTTGGAGTGATGCCGGGAAAAGTCTGCGCTCCGCCAGACTCCATGCGCCGGACAAGGTCGTGCACGGCGGGAATTTTCAGGATGTCGGCGAACAGGTCGCCTGTCGCCGGGGACGTTTCGGGTTGCGGCAAGCCGGAGAAGTTTGCCGCGAAATGCGCTTGCGTCAAGCGGCGGAAAAATCAATCCCGCCAGCCTTCGGCGCGGAAGAGCTGGAGGTTTTCTTGGAAGTTGGGCGCGCCATCGTCCGGCAAGGCCACGGTTTCAATTTTTCGGCAATGATGCGAGAGGAAATATGCCGTGCGGTCGCGCCACGAACCCATGTAGGGCGTGTCCGACCACCCGTAATCTTTCAGCGGCGGCGGCGGCAGCACCGGCGGCTCGGTTGCATCCGGCGCCGGCCAACTCATCAGACCGACGATCCACACGCGTTGCCCGGCGCGCAGCGTGGCGGAGATTTCTTCCAGCACGGGTGCGAGCGAATTGGTATCCTGCATTTGCTTTAGAACCAAATCGTAACGGTGCGTTGCGTGGTCGGCGAGCGGCGGCAGTGTCGTCCACGGAATATCTGCATGGAAATAGCGGTCAAACGTGATACCGCAAAACCACGGCGTGACCACGACAGAATCTCGCATTGAAGCTTTCGTAGAAACACGTTCAGCGATTTTATCCGCATTTGTAAAATGGCCGCGCAAATCCGAATGCGCCAGCGGCACGGCGACAAGCGCAGTGCCTAGCACAAGCCCAAGCACGGAAACGCGTGCAAGTCGCGGCAGTGCCGCGAGCGGAATGCCGAAATCGAAACACGCCGCGGCGAGCGCCAGCGGCGGAAGAAAATACCACGGCCGCGCGCCAGCGGCAGCGAACCACAGGAAGCCAAGAAACAAACCGGCACCCGCCGCGAGCGTCACTCCGGCAAACAACGGAAGGTGATATGCCAAACTTTTTTCATTGGAATTGTTGCGGCGCAATGAGAGCAGGGCGAGGCCGACGACGAGGATCGCGAGCATTTCCCAGATCGCACTAAACGGCACGAAGGGAAAACCGGTGGCCATCTCAAAGTTGAGCTTGGTGATAAACAGGGAGAATCCGCGGCGCAGTTCCACCGCCGCCTGCGGCAGCGCGATAAAATTAGGGAGATATGGCAGCAGCGAAATGGCGGCGATGGTTCCGGCGCAAAAAATTTTCTGCGCGGCGGGAAAATCTTTTCGCCGGGCACAGACGGCAAATGCGCCGAGGCAGATGGCGAAAAACAAAAGCGAGTTTTGAAACAGCGTTTGCACGCTCAAGGTCGCGACCAATGCGAGCGCGCCGGCGCGCGGCCACGTCGGACTTTTCAGGAATGAGCACATGGCCGCGAGCGCGAGGACGATGAGCGCGCTGCCGGGGCCGTAGGCGCGCAGCGAATCACCGTAGCAAATCAGCAATGAATTCAGGCCGAATAGCAGGAGGCTGAACAGTGGCGGCCGGTTCGTGGCGCGGGCGACGAGCCAGAATGCGAGCGGGAGGAGCAGCCCCAAAATCATCCCCAGCAACCGCAGCCACAAATCGGAGTGGCCAAAGGCAGACCAGATTTTGAAGCAGAGCGGCAAAAAAACCGGAAACGAATCATGCGCCAGCGCGGTAAACGACGGGTTTTGTGCGAGGTTAACGGTGTTGACCTCGTCACGCCAGAGGCCGCCGGCGTTTTGCCAAAAGTGAAGGTGCAGCCAGAAAATTGCGACGGTGATGAACGTGGCGACGAGCCATTCGGCTTTGGCGGCGGGAATTTTTTCGGTTGGCTCGGCCATGGATTATTTCCGCTGAAAAATTTCGAGTGCGCTGCCGTGTGCTTCGGGATAGTGGGCGATGAAATTGGTGCCAAGCACGACGATCGTATTGGTTGGTGAGATGATGTCGGTCAGGCCGACGAGGGTGTAGTTGGTCTTGTAATTTTCCCACCAGTTGAAGATGGTGAGGTTGGAATCGTCGCGGCGGTTCCAGGACATGAGATTATCGGCGAAGACGATGAACTGCGGGCGGTTCGTCTCGATATCGCCGATCATCTGATGCTGCATCGTCAGCGCGAACGGTTGCGGCTCCATCATGGCGTAGGTGTAAATGAAACCGGTCGCGGAATGGCGGTGTGAAAGAAAATAAATCGCCGGCTCGGAACCGAGGATGGCGATGCGCGCGTCCGGCGCAGAATTTTCCGCGATGTATTTGGCGACGATTTCCGCCTCCGGCAGCGGATCCGCGCCGTAAAGTCCGTGATCGGTGGCGCTGGTGCCGCGCACGATTTGCGGGATGGGCAGAATGAACCAGATGTTTGCGGCGGTGAAAATCGTGATTGCAACGATGGCGGCATAATTCCAAAACGCCAGTTCACCGTTTTGATTTTTTGTGTTCAACCACCGGCGCAACCCACTGATGGTCGCACCGGCCAGCAGCGCCAAGGCGGGCAGGGCGATGAGAAAATAATGTTTGCGGAAATAAAAATCCGGGCAGACCGCCGCCGCCGAAGCCAGCACAAAGCCCAGCAACCATGCGCGGGAATTTTTCCAGCGTTCGTCTCGCCAGATGACGAACAATCCCGCTGCCGCCACGAGCCAGAGCAGGCCGCCGATGGAGATCACCTTGGAAAAACTGTGCCAGAAAAGTTGCGGCGCATAGGCCAGCGGCACGACGGAGGCGTATTCGCGGGCGTAATCAAACGTCCAAAATTTGAAGGCTGTAAATACGCCGGCGTGCCAAAGCCATACGCTGACAAGGCCAAGCGGTGCGAGCATCGCCACCGCGTAAATCGCCACGAGCACGAGTCGCTGGCCGATGTTTTCCTTCGCGCAGAAACATTTCACGCAGGCAAAATGCAATCCGGCCCAAGCCGCGATGATGGCCGCGTGCTGTTTCATCAAGACCGCCGTGCCAAATAAAATTCCGCTGGCGATGAGTGCCGGCAGATTTTGTTTCTGCCTTGCCTGCCACAGAAAACACATTCCAGCCGTGACAAAAAATCCACAGAAGTGGGTGGCGTGGCCGATAATGCCGAGCATGGCCGGGCTGGCGGCGAGCACGGCGTAGCTCGTGGCGGCCACGACGCCGGCGGTTTCGTCGAGAATTTTTTTTCCGAGCCAGAAGAGCATCAACGCGGTCGCGGTCGTCATCAGCAGCAGTCCGAAATGGATTCCCGCCGGTGTCTGGCCGAATAACGCCATGATGCCAGCGTAGGCGAGATAGGTTCCGGGAAACTTCATGTTGTAAGCCAGCTCGTAGGGCGGGATGCCTTGAAGGATGAGCTGGCCGGTGTAGGCGTATTCGCCCTCGTCGCGTTCGAGCGGAAAATCCAGCAGGCGCAGCCGCGCGCCGCCGACCAGCAGCAGCACGGCGACCATGAACCACCACGACCAGTGGCGCGGGGGAATTTTGGCGGCAGGCAGATTCATGCGCGGGCATGAGACAAAATCACGCGGGCGAATTCAATTCAATTTGCCGGATTCAGTTGACCCCGCCGTGTGCGTCCGCGAAAATTTTCCAGTGGTGGCAACCAATCCCATTTTAATTTTGCCCTTCGCCCTGCTGCTCGGCGCGATGGCGCTGGCACCTGTGCTCGCGCCGCGCTGGTGGGAAAAGCATTATCCCAAAATTGCGCTCAGCCTCGGTGCGGTGACGGCGGGAGTTTATTTTTTTGTTTTGCACGATGTGAAAAGCCTCGGCCACGCGGCGCAGGAATATTTTAGTTTCATCGCGCTGGTCGGCTCGCTGTTTGTGGTCAGCGGCGGAATTCATATCGGCGTGAAAGGCGGGGCTACGCCGTTCCGAAACGTGGCTTTCCTTTTCGCTGGCGCACTGCTGGCCAACGTTCTCGGCACGACAGGCGCGGCGATGTTGCTGATCCGGCCGTGGCTTCGCATGAATCAAAAGCGGGTCGCGGCGCATCATGTCGTGTTTTTTATTTTTATCGTGGCGAACGTCGGCGGCTGCCTGACGCCCATCGGCGACCCGCCGCTGTTCCTGGGTTTTTTGCAGGGCGTGCCGTTCTGGTGGGTGGCAAAAAATTGCTGGCCGATGTGGGCGGTGGCCGTCGGCGCGCTGCTCACAATTTTTTATGCCGTGGACAGAATCCATTTTTGCCGCGCGCCGCAGTTGGTGCAGGAAAAGGAGTCCGCCTGTGAATCATGGCGGTTTGAAGGATTGGGTAATTTATTTTTTCTCGCCGTCATTTTGGGGGCGGTGTTTTTGACCACACCGATTTTTTTACGTGAGGGGTTGATGATTGCTGCCGCGTTCGGTTCGTGGTTCACGACCAAAAAATCCGTGCATGCGGCGAACAGTTTTAATTTTCATCCTGCCATTGAGGTCGCCATTTTGTTTGCCGGTATTTTTGCGACGATGCCGCCGGCGCTGGCGTGGCTGGAGCAAAATGCCGGTGTTTTACTTGGTCAAAATCCTTCGGCGGGAAGCCTGTATTTTGGCACCGGCACGCTGTCCGCCGTGCTGGACAATGCGCCGACATATCTCGGTTTTATGAGCGCGCTGGCCGGTGTGACTGGGGTGCTGGACATTAAGGTTTTGTTGCAAGATTACGGCGGCCACCTCATCGCCATCAGTGTCGGCGCGGTTTTTTTCGGCGCGGCAACTTACATCGGCAACGGCCCCAATTTCATGGTCAAGGCGGTCGCGGAGCAATCCGGTGTGCGCATGCCGACGTTTATTGAGTTTTTGCTGAAATTTTCCCTGCCGTTCCTGCTGCCAGTGCTGGCGGCGGTCTGGCTGCTATTTTTCCGAAGTTGAAATATGCTGAAAGTTGTGAAACATTCTTCGGGCTTGGGCGTCCTAGCTGGATAATAAAATCCTCGCTGGACTGGGTATCACTTGCGCACACTTTACAACATTTTGTTTCTGGTCTTTTTTGTTCTGTCTGCGCCGTATTATTTCTGGCGGCTGCGGCGGCGCGGCGACTGGGTGCAAGGCTTTGGCCAGCGGTTCGCCAAGCATGATCCATCCCTCAAGCAGGCGTTGACGAACCGCCATGTGGTCTGGCTGCACGCGGTCAGCGTGGGCGAGGTGAACCTTTGCACGCAGCTCATCCGCGCGCTGGAGCCGCGCATTCCAAACGCCAAGCTTCTGGTCTCCTGCACCACCACGACGGGCATGGCGGAATTACGTCGCCGGCTGCCATCGCACGTCAGTAAGATTTATTATCCGTTGGACCGGCGGAAATATGTCCGCCATGCGCTCGCCACCATCAACCCGCAGGCCATCGTCCTGATCGAGGCGGAAATCTGGCCGAACTTTCTCTGGCGCGCGCGCGATTTGAAGCTGCCGGTATTCCTCGCCAATGCGCGTCTTTCCGACCGTTCGTTTCCGCGCTACAAAAAATATGGCTGGCTGTTTGGCTCGCTGTTCCAGTCGTTTGCCGGCGTTGGTTGCCAGAATGAACAGGATGCGGAACGCCTGAAGGCCGTGGGCTGTCGTGCCGAAGCCGTGCGCGTGGTGGGCAATTTGAAGTTCGACGCCGCCCGACTTTCCGAGCCGCGCCAACTCGACGTGCGCGGACTCCTCCGCCAGCTCGGTGTGGCTGGCGACGCGCCGGTGATCGTGGCTGGCAGCACGCACGATGGCGAGGAAATGATGCTGGTGGAAATGGCCGCGCGGCTGCGGCAGAAATTCCCAAAATTATTTTTGATCCTCGTGCCCCGCCATTTCGAGCGCTGCAAAGACGTTGGCCAGAAGTTGCGTTCGCAGGGGGTGAAATTTGCCTATCGCAATGAAGTTTTTGCGCGCACGCAGATGGCGCCGGGTGAAGTGGACTGCCTGCTGGTGAACACGACTGGTGAACTGCGTTTTTTTTACGAGCCGGCCACCGTGGTGTTCATCGGCAAGAGCATGACGGCTATCGGCGGACAAAATCCCATCGAGCCGGGCGCGCTGGGCAAAACGATCGTGTTCGGGCCGAACATGCAGAATTTTACCGACATTACGCGCAGTTTTTTGCTGAAGCAGGCGGCGGTGCAGGTAAAAAACCCGGAGACATTGGAACAGGCTCTGGCCGAGCTGTTGCAAGACGCCGCCCGCCGCGATCGGCTTGGTCGGAATGCGCTGGCGGTCGTGGCGGACAACCTCGGCGCGATTGACCGCACGGTGGAGATGATTCTGCCGAGCCTCGCCGCGCGCGGCCTGATGGTTATGCCGAAGAAAATTTAGTTTCATTTCGCGGCTTGACGCGGCTGCTTCTGCTTTTCATATTCGCGCCGCCGCTGGCCATTGCCGGGGCAGACGCACATCATGTCAAAGGCGAAACCCCATCCGAATCCTCCTGCCTCCCCCGCCGAGGCTGAGGTTTCCAGTCTGGCGCTCATCGCCGCGCTCGCGGAGAAAATCAAGGAACTGATCCGCCTTCACAAGGAACAGGGCCAGCTTACGTTCGAAGACGTCGGCGAAGTCCTGACGGAAGAGTTCTCCACGCCCACCAACCTCGACTATGTTTTCATCAAGCTGCGTGAGTTGGAGATCGAGGTGGTGGACGCCGCCGAGGTGGATGTCGTCAAGCCGGTGGACAAAGATGAGGCCGACGATGATGACCGTAAAATGGATTCGCTTGACGACCCGGTGCGGATGTATCTCAAGCAGATGGGCGCGGTGCCGTTGCTCACCCGCGAGCAGGAGGTGCAGATTTCCAAACGCATCGAGGCGGCGGAAAACGATCTGCGCCGCATCGTCCACAGCCTCGGCTTCGCGGCCAAAGAACATCTGGCGCTCGCGGAAAAGCTGCTGGCCGATCCGCCGCGCGAACGTTTTGACCGCGTCATCCTCGACAAGAAGGTGGATAGCCGCGACGCGCACTTGAAAACCCTCGCGCGGTTGTGCGTCCGCCTGCGTGAACTGGATGCGGAGGTGGACCGGCATTTTAATCTGTGGCGTGATGCCCATCAGCAGGCCAAGCGCACGCGCGAGCACGACGAATTTGAGAAGCTTGACAAAAAACTGCAGGCACTGTTCCCCAAGCTTTTCTTCAAGCACAAGGTCACCGAGGAGATGGCGCAGGTGGCCGAGAACATCTACGAAAAAATCCAATACAGCCTCCACGCCATCGCCGAAGCGCAGGCACAGCGCGAATCTACTGCGCAAAAACACCTCGTCGAAGCCGAGCGTCAGACGCTCCGCGCATTGGAGGAATTTGTGCGGATGCCGCACCCGGATTTTCTCATGGCCTTCGAGCGGCTGCGCGACGCCTCCGCCCGCGCGTTGCAGGCCAAGACGGAAATGGTCGAGGCGAATTTGCGGCTCGTCATCTCCATCGCCAAAAAATACACCAACCGCGGACTGTCGTTCCTTGACCTGATTCAGGAAGGCAACATCGGCCTGATGAAGGCCGTGGAAAAATTTGAATACCGCCGCGGCTACAAGTTTTCCACCTACTCAACGTGGTGGATCCGGCAGGCCATCACCCGCTGCATCGCCGACCAGGCGCGCACCATCCGCATTCCGGTGCACATGATTGAGATTATCAACAAGCTCATGCGCGCGCAGAAAAAACTACTGCAGGAGCTGGGCCGCGAAGCCGTGGCGGAAGAAATTGCTGACGAGATGCAAATGCCCGTCTCACGCATTCTTGCGGTATTGAAGATGGCGCAGCAGCCGGTCTCATTGCAGGCACCCGTTGGCGATGGCGACGACGCGAGCTTCGGCGATTTCATCGAGGACAAGGCGGCGGAAAATCCGCTCGACCTCACGAGCTTCAGCTTGTTGAAAGACCGCATCAGTGACGTGCTGTGCAGCCTGAACGAACGTGAGCGGCAGGTTTTGGAAATGCGTTTCGGTATCGGCGACGGCAACGCGCGCACGCTCGAGGAAGTCGGCAGCCAGTTCAAGGTCACCCGCGAACGGATCCGGCAGATCGAGGCCAAGGCGCTGCGCAAGATGCGCCATCCCACGCGGCTCAAGCAACTCCACGGCTTCCTAGACATCGAAAGTCTGGATTTGAAATGAAGAAATAAACTTGTCGCGCCTGCGGGACGAAGCAGAAGGATGCGCTTACGGGACTGTAGCTCAATGGTAAGAGCAGCGGGTGGCAATGCGATGACTTTCACCTTCACCAACTCAAGTGGATTGAGCTTCTCAGTGCTGGCGACCAACAACCTGACTGCGCCGGTGGCAAACTGATCGCTAATCGGAACCGCCGTGGAATTGCCCGGTGGCTCTGGTCATTCTCAGTTCACCGATTCGAACGCAGCCACCAACACCTCGCGCTTCTACCTGTTGCGTCAGCCTTGATGCTCTGGCATCAAACAACCGGAGGCAAAATGAACGAAGCGCGGGTGGTATCACCCGCGCTTCACCGTGAGGTTACATTTCGTTCAACCGCATTTGCAGTAAGTGACTGGTGGCCTTCATGCGAAATCAGGCCAATGCCAGCTTACAAGTTCCGCTCCCGTCCCCAACTAGTTTGCGCGATTTCTTGCTACACGAATATGGCTAAAATTTTCCGGAGGTTTTTGGCCAGATTCTGGCGAGGAAAGCGCATTGTTTGGTAAGGCAGTTGGATGGATGAGACAATTACACGTGTTTTAATTAAATGTTCACAGAAACCAGAACATTTGTTGGGTTGTTAATCAGAGTTTTGTTTATCAAGTTTCCATATCCGCGAAGCCCCAAAGAAAACTTTTTCATTCATGACACAACTCAGGCGTAATAAGTTGTTCAACCAGATTCGAACACTGGTTCTGGTTTTGGCAGTGGTGTTGCCAATGTTGTGCGCGACTCGTCTCTTGGGGCAAACCGAGGACGATGTCGGCTATCGCAAGTCGTTTTATCAGGAGGATGGAGACCGCATCCATGTGGCCACGGACAACTGGCAGTTCAACGTTGGCTTGCGCAAAAACATCCGTGTCAGCGGCAATGTCGTGCTAGACGCCATCACCGGCGCCACGCCCAACGGCGCACCGCCACAAAGCCAATGGCCGTTTCCTACCTATCAGCAATTTTATCAGACGGCCTTTAACAACATTTATAGCAGTCAATACAATCAGATTGTAGCTGCAAATCAGTCGTTGATAGACGCCCAAATTCTTCAGTATGCCGATGTTACCAACTATGCCGGTCAGTATGCAGGCACATATGCATCCAACTCTGCCCCAGCCAGTGCGGCGTCGTCTTATCAGTCGCTGACCAACAACCCGAATTATCGCCGCAACAAAGTGCCGCTCTCGGAAATGCACGATCGCCGCACGGCGTTTTCCATCCAGTTACCGATGACGTTCGGTATCCACGAAATCACGCCCTCGTTTTCCTACAGCGAGGAGAGCGATTACATATCCTTCGGCGGCGCGCTCAATTATTCGGCGGCGCTGAACGAAAAGAACACCACCCTTAACCTCGGTTGGTCGCACAACTCCGACAGTGTGCGGGATGACAATTTTGAATGGCAGTCGAAGATGTCTGATGATTTTTTCATCGGGCTGATTCAGTTGTTCGGACCAAAAGCGTATCTGACGGTCAACGCCACCGTTGGATTTACGCATGGATATTTAAACGACCCTTATCGCGGAGTAATTTTCTCGACCAATTTCCCCCAGGCCAATCCCGACGATCCGGCGCTTACTCCCGAAAGCCGCCCGCGCCATCGTAACACCTATACCCTTTACACTTCGTGGACACAATTCGTCACGCCGTTGAACGGCGCGGTGGAAATCGGCTACCGCTTTTTTCACGACACCTACGGCATCAACGCGCAGACGATTGAACTCGACTGGCATCAGAAAATCGGCAAGCAACTCGTTATCTCCCCGACCTGCCGTTACTACTACCAGAACGCGGCGGATTTTTATTATGTCATCGTGCCCGATTATGACAACAAGCCGAAATTTTATTCCGCTGATTACCGCCTTTCGGAATTTGAATCCATTGCCGCCGGGGTAACCGTGAGTTGGCGTTTTTACAAACACGCCTCGCTCGACCTCAGCTACATGCGCTATCTCACGGTGGGCATGGACGGGATGACATCGCAAAGCGCCTATCCCGCCGCCAACATTTATTGTTTTGGTCTGCGCGGTTGGTTCTGAAATCACAACCCAATATGAAAATCAAATCCCTCAAACTATTTCCGGTGCTCGCTCTCCTGCTCGCCGCCCAAACGCTCAGCGCGGCGTTGAAAACCGGCGACACGTTTCCTGACCTCAGCGGATTCAAGCTCGAAGGCAAGTTGCCGGCTGAATTGAAAGGCAAAATTGTCATCGTGGATTTCTGGGCCTCGTGGTGCGGGCCCTGCAAGGAATCGTTCCCGGCGATGAACGAATTGCAAAAAAAATACGCCGACAAAGGCGTGGTCATCATCGGCGTGAACGAGGATGAAGAGGTTTCCGACATGAAAGATTTTCTGAAAGACAACCCGGCGAGTTTCACCATCGTGCGCGACGCCGGTCAGAAACTCGTGGCCGTCGCCGGCATCGCCACCATGCCCGGCTCGTTCATGCTGGATGCGGACGGCAAGGTAAAATATGCCCATACCGGCTTTCACGGTGCGGAAACGAGCAAGCAATACGAGCAGGAAATCGAATCGCTGCTCAAAAAGTAACGCTATGAACCCAAAAATTCTTCGCCTCACTTCGCTCGCCCTGCTGGGCGGTGCGGTGTTTGCGCTGGCCGGTTGTGAAACGGTGAAACCCTGGCAACGCAAGACGCTCGCCGACTACACCATGCGCGGTGATCGTGACCCCATCGGCGAAGGCATCGTTGAACACGTCTTTTTCTCGCGCGAGATGGCTTCGGGCGGCAAAGGCGTCGGCGGTGGCGGCTGCGGTTGCAACTGAATATGAATTTGCTTCCAAGAAATCTGCTGCTGCTGGGCGCGCTGTTTTTTGCGGTGAATGTTCACGCTGCCGACCCGTTGCCCACGCGCAGTCCGTTTGGCATCAGCATTGTCAGCACGACCAACGACGCGAGCGCAAAAATTTTGCGCGCGGATTTCACGATTCCGAAGGACTGCGTGCTCTATTTCGACCGGCTGCACTTTCGCACCATTTCAGGCGACGAAGTTGAACCGTTGAAAATTCCCAAACCGCTTTTGGAAACCGACAAGGTCACCGGCAAGGAGAAAAAAGTTTACGAGCAGAATTTTTCGGTGGAGTTGAAGCCGGTGGATTTTCCAGCCCGCAAAGTTGCCGTCAAGTTTCAGGGCTGCACTAACGCCGCCTGTTTTTTCCCCGAGACTCGCATATTTGTTCCCGATGATGCCGGCAATTACGCCGAGGTGGATGAGTCCGGTAATCGCTTGAAATCAGTCGCCGCCGTCGGCGCGGTGGACTGGGACAAGGAATTCAAAGGTTTCAAAATCAAAGGCCAGCAGACCGGCTACTTGAGCGCTTCAGATTTCACATCCTTTCTCGGACGGGCGGTGTCCGGGCAGGCAAGCAATCCGTTTGAGGCGTTTGCGAACAAGGATATCCTGCCAATGTTGCTGCTTATCATTTTCGGCGGACTGCTGCTGAATTTCACGCCGTGCGTGCTGCCGATGATCCCGATCAATCTCGCCATCATCGGTGCCGGCAGCGTGGCGCAATCACGGTTCGAGGGTTTCCGCAACGGATTGTTTTACGGTGCGGGCATGGCGCTGGCGTATGGCGCGCTTGGCGTCGGCGTCGTGCTGACGGGTGCTAAATTCGGCGCGCTGAATTCTTCGATGTGGTTCAACATCTCCATTGCCATCGTGTTTGTGGTGATGTCGCTCGGCATGTTTGACGTGTTGCACATTGACTTCACGCGTTTCGGCGGTGGCGGCGGACCGACGGGTGTTTCGGAAAAAGGGTTGCTGGTGAAACATCTGCTGATTTTGTTCATGGGCGTGATGTCGGCGCTGCTGGCGGGCGCCTGCGTGGCGCCGGTGGTGATTTCCGTGGTGCTGCTCGCCACAAATTTTTATGCCGAGGGAAATGCCGCCGGACTGATGCTGCCGTTTCTTTTGGGCGTGGGCATGGCCCTGCCGTGGCCGTTTGCGGGGGC
>CAIKKJ010000013.1 GCA_903827955.1 uncultured Verrucomicrobia subdivision 3 bacterium | reverse complement strand
CGTTACAAGCTGGTGCAAACTGGCGGTCACGCGACTATTGATCTGTCAGAGCCAAGTTTTCAGGGCAGAAAACTTTTGGACTGGCTTGCAGATGTGGATTACGTCCGGCCCGTGGAGGTGCGTGTGCGCGCCTACGAAGCTGTCCGTCAAATGGGAACAAATGTCATCCCATATTTGCTGGCAGACCTTGGTGACGGAAATTTTTCGCAGTTAAGATATGGCAGAAACGATACTCGTTCTCCTGACGAGCGATTGGGGCAGGCGACATGGGCCTTTGATGCGCTTGGCTCGGCGGCAAAGTCTGCCATTCCAGAACTTGAAAAACTTTTAGCCGTCAGCCCGGGATATGTTCCTAGCGCACTGGCCGGCATTGGCCGAGACGCATTGCCCGAATTGATGCAGGCGCTCACCAATGATGTGTTTTGGGTTCGTGATAATGCAACCGCCGCTTTAGCCAATGGCATTTATCATGAAAAGTTTGCCGGACACGAAGTCGCACCCGTTCTGCCGTTGGTAATCAGTAATCTCATTTACACAAATGCAACCAACACTCTTTTTCAAAACAACACGCAATTCCGTGCCAAAGACTTGTTGCGGGCGATTCGGAGTGATCCACTGATGCAAACTGAAAAATAAGGCACCAAAGTTTTTTATCCGTGTCCATCGGTGTCCATCCGTGGTTAAACTGTTTTCATCATGAGCTCTGACTGCGCTTCATCCTCCGCGCCCGGCGACATCTTCGCCACGACGCATTGGACGGTCGTGCTCGCGGCGGGGCAACGCCACACGCCGCAAGCGGATGGCGCGTTGGAGGAGCTTTGCAAAACCTACTGGTTTCCTCTCTACGCCTACGTCCGGCGGCGCGGTCACAGCAAGCAGGATGCGGAAGATTTGGTGCAGGCATTCTTTGCGCGGTTGCTGGAGAAAAATTTTCTCGCGAACCTGGCCAGTGAACGGGGAAAGTTCCGTGCGTTCCTGCTGGCGGCGCTGAAACATTTTCTGGCGAACGAATGGGACAAGTCACAGGCGCAAAAACGCGGCGGCGGCGCGGCGCATTTCTCGCTCGACTGGCAAACGGCGGACACAAAATTTCAAGTCGCCGCCACGAGCGAGCCGAGTCCCGACAAGGCGTTTGACCGCGAATGGGCGCTGGCGTTGCTGGCGAAGGTGATTGAGCGGTTACAAAAAGAGTGCGCGGCGGATGGCAAAGGAAAACTGTTTGAGCAGTTAAAAACGTTTCTCATGGCCGGCGGCGGCGATTCGGCGCAAGCCGAAGTGGCCAAGTCGCTCGGCATGGAGGAAGGCGCGGTGCGCGTGGCGATTCACCGGCTCCGGAAGCGGTATCGCGCGCTGTTGCGGGATGAAATCGCGCACACGTTGAGCGATGACGCGATGGTGGAGGCGGAGATGCAGGCGCTGTTCGGGGCGTTTGGTTGAAGTGAAATAAAAAACGCCGGAACAAAAATGTTCCGGCGTTTGGCTGCAGATTTTTTCCGCGCGTCACACGGTCATGATTTCTTTTTCCTTGTGAGCGAGATGCGCGTCAATCTTGGCGGTATATTGGTCGGTGAGCTTCTGGATTTCTTTCTCCACTTTTTCTTCTTCCTCCTCGCTGGTTTCGCTGGCTTTCACGGCTTTTTTCAATTCCTCCAGCGCCTCGCGGCGGACATGGCGGACGGCCACGCGGCCATCCTCGGTCATTTTCTTGGCGAGCTTCACAAATTCCTGGCGGCGTTCGGTGCTCAATTCAGGAAACGTCAGCCGGATGAGCCGACCCTGCACGACGGGCGAGAGGCCGAGGTTGGCTTTCTGGATGGCCTTTTCAATCGGCTGCAACGCGCCGTTGTCCCATGGCGTGATGACGAGTTGGCGCGGTTCGGGCGTGGTGATGCTGCCGAGTTCGCGGATGCGCATCATCGAGCCGTAAACTTCGGCCTGGATGTTTTCGACGAGCGACGCGGAGGCTTTGCCGGTGCGGACGCCGGTAAAACCATTCACCACGAACTGCTCGGCCTTGAGCATCTTGTCCTCGGCTTCCAAAAGAATTTCGTCGGATGACATAGTGCAGCCAAGCTAACAACGAAACCGGCGCGGGTCGAATGAAAATTCAATCTGCCCGCGCTCGACATTGCTCGCCAAAAAAATAAAATCATCGCGCATGATTAAACCGACTTTGCTCGTTCTTGCCGCCGGCATGGGCAGCCGCTATGGCGGACTCAAACAGATTGATCCCGTTGGCCCGAACGGCGAGACCATCATTGACTACTCTATTTTCGACGCGATGCGCGCTGGCTTCGGCAAGCTCGTCTTCGTCATCCGCAAGGATATCGAATCGCAGTTCCGCGAAATCGTCGGCACGCGCTTCGAGAAACGCATCGCCGTGGAATACGTTTTTCAGGAACTCGACAAATTGCCTGCGCCTTACCAATTGCCCGCCGGCCGCACCAAGCCGTGGGGCACCACGCACGCCATCATGATGGCCGAGGGTGTGGTGAAGGAAAATTTTGCCGCCATCAACGCCGATGATTTTTACGGCCAGCACGCCTACAAAATTCTCGCGCAGCATCTCACCGCCGGCACGCCGGATTACGCGATGGTCGGGTTCATTCTGAAAAACACGCTCTCTGATTTCGGCACCGTGGCGCGCGGCGTTTCGCGCGTGGATGCGAATAATTATCTGACCCACATCGTCGAGTTGATGAAGATTGAGCGTGACGGTGCGGGCGCGAAAGACACCGGTGCCGACGGCAAAATCACCCCGCTCACCGGCGACGAAGCGGTCTCGATGAATTTCTGGGGTTTCACCCCGGCATTGTTTCCGCAGTTGCGCGCGGAGTTTGAAAAATTTCTCCAGCGCGCTGGCGGCGAGCAAAAATCCGAGTGCTACATTCCTGCGACCGTCGGCGACCTCGTCACGAGCGGACGCGCAAAATGCAAAGTGCTGCGCTCGTCGGATTCGTGGTTCGGCGTGACGTATCGCGAAGACCGTCCGCAAGTCGTCGAAAGCATCCGCCAGCTGATTGCGAAGGGCGATTACCCGGAAAAACTTTGGACGTGATTTGAATGGCCGGCAGGTCGCCGCGCGTCATCCCGCCAAAATTATTTTGCCCGCTTGGTGTTATCCACGCTGATAAAGCGCGTGCCGTTGTGCCGCCAGACTTTGACGAGAATCTGTTCGCCGCGCGCCGCTTTGCACAAGCGCACAGTGTCTTCGGCATTCGCGACTGGCTGGCGGTTGATCTCCACAATCACGTCGCCCTGCCGCAGGCCGGCCACGGAAGAGTTGGAACTGCTGTCCACATCGGTCACAACCGCGCCAACCACGCTCAATGGTGCCTGCAACTGCTGGCGAAATTCCCCCTCCAAATCTTGCACATAAACTCCATCCAACGCATCGGCGCGCGGATTTTCGGCGGCGGGGCGTTTGGGTTGGGTGGGGAGGTTGGCCGACATCATCTCCGGCCGTTCGCCGAGCGTAACGCTGAGGTTTTTTTGCACGCTGTTGCGGACGATTTTCACGCTGGCGGTGGAGCCGGGGCGAAGTTGTGAGACGGTGGCGCGCAAGTTATCCGCGCTGGAAATTTCCCGGTCGTTGATGGCGATGATGACGTCGCCGGATTGCAGGCCGGCTTTTTCCGCCGGCGAATTCGGCCCGACGTCCGCAACCAGTGCGCCGCCGGAGTTTGGCACGCCAAAACTTTTCGCGAGACCGGCGTCCACATCCTGCGGATCAATGCCGAGATAGCCGCGCACGACGCGGCCACCATTGATGAATCCTTCCAGCACGGTGCGGGCAAGATTGATCGGGATGGCAAAGCCAAGGCCTGCGCTCGTGCCGCTGGGGCTGACGATGGCGTCGTTGATGCCGATGAGTCGACCTTCGGCGTCCACGAGCGCGCCGCCGGAATTGCCTTTGTTAATGGCGGCGTCGGTCTGGATGAAATCCTGGTAATGCACCATGCGGCCGGGGTTGTCATCGCCTTCCATCGGCAGGCTGCGGCCGAGTGCGCTGATGATGCCGCGCGTGACCGTCTGACCGAGGCCAAAGGGATTGCCAATGGCAAGCACAACATCGCCGACTTCCAACTGGTCGCTATCGCCGAGCATGACAGCAGGCAGGTTTTGTGCATCAATTTTCAAAACAGCGATGTCCGTGGCTGGGTCTGCGCCGATGAGGTGAGCGGCGAATTCAGTTTTGTTCGTGGCAATCCCCACCTTGATTTCATCCGCGCCTTCGACGACGTGATTGGCGGTGATAATGTAGCCGTCGGGTGTGACGATGATGCCGGAACCGAGCCAGTTTTGTCGCCGCGTGAACTCGCGTCCGTCGCCCTCAAGCTGATTGCCGAAAAATTGGCGGAAGAACGGGTCGGCCATCATTGGATTGCGGTAAAGCCGCTGTTTGATGAAGCGCGTGGAATAGATGTTCACCACGCTTGGCGCAATTTTTTTGACGATGGGCGCGTAGCTGTTGCCGCTGCCGGGTTCACGGTTGACCGGTTGGCTGTCCACGCGCACGGCGGGGGCGGCATCGCGCGCGTGCGCGACCAGATGCATCGTGGCCACCACGGCGACCAAGGCCAGCGCGGCGGTTGAAAGTCCGATGAACGTGCGATTCAATTTCATACTGCTATGATGGACAGAAACTGCGGGCGGATGTTCAAAAATCAAATCCAGCGGCGCGGCGTCTCCAATGAAAAAGCGCCGGACGAATCCGGCGCTTGAAGGTGTTTTGCCGAAGTCAGATTACTTTGACTGGCCGGAAATTTTTTTGGCTTCCTCCGGTTTGATGACTTCGATTTTCGCGCCTTTTTTCATTTCTTCGGCGCTCGGCACTTTGATGATGTCGCTGGTGAGCGGCGCGACGGGCGTGGCCTGTGGCGGCGGCGTGGGCGACTTGGTTTCGAGCAGTTCGACTTCAAAAATGAGCGTGGAGTTCGGCGGGATGCCGGGGCGACCCTGTTCGCCATACGCGAGGTCGGCGGGGATGAACAATTTCCATTTCGAGCCGACTTTCATTTGTTCCAGCGCCGTCGTCCAGCCGCGGATGACACCGCCGACGGGGAACGACGCGGGTTGGCCGCGTTTATAAGAGCTGTCGAACTCCGTGCCGTCCAGCAACGTGCCCTTGTAATTCACCGTCACCGTGTCGGCGGCGGTCGGCACGGGGCCGGTGCCGGTGGTGAGGACGAGGTATTGCAGTTGCGAGGGCTTGCCGTCCATCGTGGCGGATTCCAGCGTCTTCACGCCGTCCTTTTTCAAATTCGCCGCGAGGAACGTCTCGCCCTCGGCCTTGTTTTTAACCCCGCGCTCGGCGTTCAGCTTCTGCTGTTTTGCGCCGAAGTCCTTGCGGAAATTCGCGAGCGTCTCTTGCACCTCGTCCGCCGTGAGCAGCGTGGTGCCGCCAGCTTGCGCGTCCTTGATGCCGCGGATAACGACATCCGGATTGAAGCCGAGTTCTTGCTGCTGCCATTGCTTGCCGAGCATCATGCCCACGGCATAGCTGACACGGGAATTTTCATCGAGTTGGTTGGTGCCGGCGGCGAACAGCGGCCCGGCGACGGAGAGACAAAGAACGGACAGGATTGTTTTTTTCATGGTTCTAAAAAATTGTGAACGCTAAATTTTCATGATTGCCGGCCAAAAGGCAATCGCATTTGTGCGTTTCTGGCAAGTCAGACCAAGTTGGGTAGGGGAATGTTCAAAAAAATTACCGCCGTCCGTCATACCACAGATACGCCGCCTCGCGGCTGCGCACCGTGCGACGATGATTGAAAATCGAGCGCAGCAAAAACCGCCCCATCTCGCCGTTGGAATACAGCTTCATCTTGCGCGCGGAGGTTTTCAGCGGATGCCGGTGCAGGACGGTGATTTTTTTGGCGCGCGCCGTTGCGAGTTTTTTCAGGCGCTGGCTCAGCTCCAATTCTTCCGCCGCAAAAATTTCCGGGTTGAACCCGCCCAACTCGCGGAACGCCGCCGCCTCGATGAAGATGAACGAACCGGCCAGCCATTTCTTAATCCGGCTCGTCCAGTTCCAGCCCTGCGTGACGAGATTGGCCGCGAACATTTTTTCGTCCAGCTCAATGGTCGCGCCGCCCGCGAGAAATTTCCCGGAGGCGATGGCCTCCGCCACGTCCGCAAATAATCCCCTGCTCGGATGCGAATCCGCGTCCACGAAAATCAGCCAGTCGCCAGTGGCCGCCGCCGCGCCGCAGTTCCGCGCGCGGCCGATCTGGTTGAACGGCTCGAACACGACCTTCGCGCCCGCCGCGCGGGCGATGTCGCCGGTGCGGTCGGTGGAATTGTTGTCGCACACCACGAGTTCAAAGTCCCAGCCGCGCGCGGCGAACGCGGCGGCGGCGGTTTTGATTTCCGCAAGCGAGGCGGCGAGGAGTTTTTCCTCGTTGAACGCGGGGACGACGACGGAGATTTTCACGCCGAGAAGATAACCGCCCAGGACGCATTTGCAACGGCGGGAAAACCAGCTGGCAACCGCGAGCCACGCGAAATACGCGAACGGAATTCCAAATCATATTTGGCGTATTTGGCGTATTTGGCGGTTGAGAATTTCCTGTAGCGGCGGTCTGTGACCGGCGACGGCGCTGCTGGGTTGGTGATGCCCCAATAAAGCTCCAGAGGGCTGGAGCACTCCAGGACGCTGCGCGTTTTTGATTGTCGTAGTGCCGCGCGAAGCGTCACGGAGTGCGGCAGTCCTCTGCCGCTTTCGGGGGCGGTCTGTGACCGACGACGGCGCTGACACAGCGCCGCTACAACCGATGATGCCGCTCCGCTTGCCGCGCCGAAATCGGATGAAGGCGGGACGGGGCTGGCTTGCCGCGCCGTAGCGAAGCGAAGGCGGGGGAATTTTTGGTTTGGGTTTCTACAAAGATGTCGCGCCTACGGCGCTGGGAAAACTATTTTAGCCACCGCGATTTTTTGGAAGATTTTGGCGGCAAGAATAATTCCTGAATCTCCAAATCGAACCCGCGAGAAATTTTTTCAAGCGTCAGAAGTCCGGGATTTTGTTTAACACCAAGCTCGTAAAGCTGATAAAGATTGCATCCGATGCAACATTTCTCGGCGACGGGGACTGGGCAGCGCGCCATCTGTGTTCATTGGTTGACACGTTTTTCAAGCGGATTTAATGTTGGTGCATATGACTGCGATTCCAAAACATCTGGAAGCGAATATTTTTCCATACAAGATGAGGAGGTGTTTTGCACTCATCGGTATAACTTTTGTAACTCTCCAGCTCGCCGCCAATTTCGCGAATGCAGAGGACACCAATGAACTTGAGAGCCTGACAAGTGGCTTGAAAAGCCCACATTTAACTGACCGTATTGCCGCAATTAACGCAATTAGTAAATTTGGTCTCGCCGCGCTCGATCCGTTGATTTGGTGTTTGAGTTTAGGTGATACAAATTCTGATTCAAATTCTTATATTCGCGAAACCGCAGCTAGAACATTGGCCAATCTCGGTGATGCGCGTGCTGTTGAACCGCTTGTCAATTACTTCAAAAAGTGGCCACATGAGCCGGCAGCAGCCGTCGCACTAAAAAAATTTGGGGATGTCGCAGTTGTGCCGCTAATTGCCTGCCTAAAAGATTCCAACGTCGAAACTCGCCGTGCTGCCACTGATATTTTTTTCTGGGAGTTGAAAGACAGTAGAGCGGTAGAACCATTGATAGAGCGCCTAAAAGACGAGGATCTGGATGTGCGCGAGCACGCTGCACGGGCACTTATGAAACAAAATGATAAACGCGCGATTGAATCGCTTGCTCCTTTTTTGAAGAACACGAATAGCAATATGCGCCAGATGCGTTATGTAGCGGCTGATTCAATGGGAAATTTAGGATACAGTCCAACCAACGCTTTTGAAAAAGCAGTTTTCCTCGTTGCCCTGGGCAATTGTGAAAAAGCTGGCAAGTTGGGCCAAGCAGCAGTCGAACCGTTGTTGGCTTGCTTTGGCAAAGATAAATATACATCAGCCGACTTACGCGGAGAAGCAGCCAAAGCGTTGGGTAACATTGGGGATAAAACTGTAATCCCAATTTTATGCGCAGACTTACCCGATTGGGAGGCTAATGAAAGAATTGGAAATGCCCTAGAAAAGTTAGGATGGCATCCAGAAAAAGAACAGGATCAGGTTTATTTTTCGATCTGTAAGCAAGACAAGCAATGGTTAAATGAACATTGGGATCAAACACGCAAAATATTGTTTGATGACTTGAGGTCTAACGACGACTATAAAATCATAAACGCGGTTTTCACTTTTGTTTCACTGGGTGAAACAAAAGTGATTGTTGATTTAGCTCAATTTCTTGAATCAAGTGGAAATAAAAAAATTGCTGAAACATATCTTAACTGTGGTCAAAAAGATTTGCACGATGCAGCCGTAGTTTGGGCGAAACAAAATGGCTACAGCATACAATCAACATCGGGTTCTGGAAATGTATATTGGGGACATTGGTAGCCAATTTTATTATCTGACCTTCGCCCCAAGCTCCGTCAATTTACCAGCGTGAATCAAAACTTAAACCTGTTGCTTGCGAATGCGCTGTTGACCAGCGCGGCAGTCGGGTTTTGATTCGTTCACGAATTTTATCAAGCCACCGCAGCTTCCGTTTCGCAACTTTCTTTCCCACACCCGCAGCCACCTTCTTCCTGATCGCTGAAATCGTGGCTGTCCCAGTTCGGATCGAGGCCGAGATCTTTGAGCATCTGGAGATCTTTTTCGACGGGTTGGTTCAGCGTAGTGAGATAGTTGCCGACCATCAGCGCGCTCGCGCCGGCCATGAAGATCATGCTTTGCGCGTCGCGCAGGTTCACGGTGCGTCCGCCGGCGATCATGATTTCCTGGCGCGGCAATATGAAACGGAAGCACGCGATGGTCTTCAAGATTTCCATGACGGGCAGCGGCTCGTTCTTGGCGAATGGCGTGCCGGGAATCGGGTTGAGGATGTTGACGGGCACGACGTTCGCGCCGATGGCTTTCAATTCAAACGCGAGGTCGCAGCGGTCGGCGCGCGTCTCGCCCATGCCGATGATGCCACCAGAACAAATCTTGATGCCGGCCTTCTTGAGATAACCGATGGTTTCGAGGCGGTCGTCAAACGTGTGCGTGGTGCAGGTGTTCGGGAAAAAGCGGCGCGAGCTTTCGAGGTTGTGGCCGTAACATTCAAGGCCGGCTTCCTTCAAGCGATTGGCAACTTCCTGTTTCTTGATGATGCCGAGCGAGGCGTCGGGGCGCGTCTTGCCGCCGGCCTTCAATTCGCGGATGCGGTCACAGACTTCGTCGAGCATCGGACCTTCGTTCAGCCCTTTCCACGCGGCTACGAGGCCGACGGCGGTGACGGCATTCTTGTTCGCTTCGTCTGCCGCTTCGGAGACGGGTTCGGGATCAACAAAGCCGTATTTGGGCGAGCCGGTCTGGTAATGCGACGACTGCGAACAGAAGCTGCAATTCTCCGAGCACGCGCCAGCCTTGGCGTTGACGATGGAGCAGAGATGAATCTTGTTGCCTTTGAACTGCTCGCGGATGCGGTTCGCCCACGACAGTAAATCGAGAATGTCGGCGGACGATTCGAGATTG
>CAIKKJ010000012.1 GCA_903827955.1 uncultured Verrucomicrobia subdivision 3 bacterium | reverse complement strand
TCGGCGAACCGATGACGCTCAAAAGTCTCGCGACCGGTTTCAATTTCGTTTTCTCGCAACGCCTCATCCTCGGCATGATCACGCTGGACATGTTCGCCGTGTTTCTCGGCGGCGCGACGTCGCTGCTGCCGGTGTTTGCGAAAGACGTTTTGCACGCCGGAGCGGACGGCCTTGGGCTGCTGCAAGCCGCGCTGCCATTTGGTTCCGTGCTGTGCGCACTGTATCTCGCGCATCGTCCGCCGATGCAAAAGGCCGGCCGCGCGTTGCTCTGGTGCGTGGTGATTTTTGGATTAGCGACGATGGGTTTTGGCCTGTGCAACAATTACGCGCTCGGCCAATGGCTCGGCTGGGCGCTGCCGGATCAAGTCTGGTTCTGGTGCGCGTTTGCGATGCTCTTTGTATGCGGCGCGGTGGACAACGTCAGCGTCGTGGTGCGGCACACCTCGGTGCAATTGCTCACGCCGGACGACAAACGCGGCCGCGTCTCGTCGGTGAACTCACTGTTCATCGGCACGTCGAACGAGTTGGGCGGATTCGAGTCCGGCTCCGTCGCGCATCTCGCCGGCCCGGCGATGGGCAACGCCATCACGACCGGCGCGATCATCTCCGTGGTGAGCGGCGGCCTGGGGACAATTCTCGTAGTGGCCGCCGTGGCCGCGCTCTGGCCGGAGATTCGGAAATACGGGAAGATGGCGTGAAAAACTTTGTGTCGCGCGAAGAACGCGAAGGAGGCGAAGGAAATTTGCCGCCTTTGGTTGCAGACGATTGACGACAAATTTCAACCCAAGTTTTTCTGGTCAAACTATTTTGCCGCGCATAAAGTCAAATCCATGAAACTTGATAGGCCACAAATACTGCGGCCTAATTATTGTTAGGCCACGAGCTATATGAGCTATTATTGGTTACATCACGACATCAGCTCTAGGGAAGTCAAACGGTGGTTGTCCTCAGTTCAGCGGCTGTCATGGTTTCATTATGCCTTCGCAGCTTTCATAGCTTATTTGGTATTTTGGCTGGACGCCTCATTGGTGAGTTTTTATTCTATGCTGCGTGTTGGTATCATTATCAACCGCTACCATCAAGACAATAGCTTGGGACTAGTTCCTTTGTTATTGATGACGGCTGTTATAGGGGCAGTTAATTTCTTGATTCTTTGGCCATTTCTCCGCTTCCCAATTCGACGCCGGATAGTTTATGTTTGTCTATGCGTCGGTTGGATGATTATTTTTTGGAATTTACAAGCCGACACCAGATGAGAGACACGTGGCCTAACAGCTAGATAAACTGCAGACTTCCTTCGCCCCCTTCGCAGTCTTCGCGCGACAACTCTGCGCTTCACCGTGATGCGGGCAGCTGCAGAGCCGGTTCACGCTCGAAGATTTTTCCACCACGAATCAGGATGCCGGTGCAGGTGCATCACGGACACGACCAGCACTTCGCCGTTTTCCACCGCGTAAATAATTCCATAAGGAAACCGATGTGTGCGGCAGCGGCGGATTTCGGCATCCAACGGCTGCCAGGCGTCCGGCCATTGGATAATGCGGGCAATGGTGACGCGGACTTCCGCCAGAAAATCGTGGCCGAGTCCGGGAACCTGCGATTCGTAGTAGCGGGCTGCCGCGCGCAATTCATCCGCCGCGGGAGGCAGCAGACGGAATTTCATTGGCCGAGGTCGGCGGCGATGGCGCGGATGGTTGCTTCGCCGTCGAGCGGTTTGATTTCTCCGGCACGAAACGCCTTCAGCCGATCTTGCGATTCGGCGAGCCACGCACGGTCAACGGCCTTTTGTTCGGCGGAGTCTAGGCTTTGCCAGAGGGCATCTATCATCTGCGCTTTTTCAAAAGGCGAAAGCCGCAGCACTTCTTGGGCGAGGGTGACGCTTTCCATGCCGCCACCGTAGCGCGGCTTAATTAAAATTGCAAGATGTGGAAATGAACGGCGTGCGGGCTTTGCACTTCACCTTGACGCCGCCGCGCGGAGGTTTATTTTCGGGGCATGAAAAAGATTTCGCTTTGGATTTTGCTGGTGGTGTTCACGGTGTCGCTCGCCCGCGCGCAGGAAAGCGCCACGCAGCAGCAGCTCGATAAGTTGAGCGGCCAGATTCAGGATTTACTCGACGCGCAGGCGCAGCAGGGCAAACGGCTCGACGCGCTGGCCAAGGATATTTCCGAGTTGCGCGAGAAGGTGAACGCACCCAAAACGGAGGACAACGCCAGCGCCGCCGATTTGAAAAATCTCGCGGAAAAGGTTCAGGAGATTGACAGGAAACGTCGCGATGACCGCGAGCTGATCATCAAGCAGATTGAAAATCTCGGCAAAGTCGCCGCCGGTGCGCCGGTGAAAAGCCGCACGCCAACCACGCCCAAAACTTCGGACGACACCGCCACGCCAGCCACGCCACAGAATGGTTATTACTACGTCGTGAAACCAGGCGACACGCTGCCAGCCATCGCCAAGGCGTATCGCGACCAAGGTGTGAAGGTGACCACGACGCAAATCAAAGCGGCGAATCCAAAGATGAATCCGGACATGTTGATCGTGGGGAAAAAAGTCTTTATTCCAGACGCGAGCGCGAAGTGAGTTTCAGCGCAGCAGTGCCAAAATCGCAATCGCCAGCGCGATGCGATACCAGCCGAAGGCGTTGAAGGTGTGCGTCTGGACGTAGCGCAGCAACCATTTCACGGCGATGAACGACACCACAGCGGCCACGGCGGTCGTGAGCAGCAACATTCCCCAATCTTCCTTCGGCGAGCCGATGACGGGATGATGCAAGGTCTTAAAAATTTTCCAGCCACCCGCCGCGAGCATCGTCGGAATGCCGACGAGAAACGAAAATTCTGTCGCCGCCGGCCGGCTCAAGCCGAGCAGCAGGCAGAACACAATCGTCGCGCCGGAGCGGGATGTGCCGGGACAAGTTCCCGCGATAAGTTGGCCGATAGCGACCGCGATGGCGATGGTCCAGGTGATTTCCGTGCCGAGTTTTTTGCCGCGCAGAAAAAATTCCACCGCAAGAAACGCGATGCCGCCGATGAGCAGGGCGATGGCGACGGGATGCGGGTCGTCCGGCAGTTTGAAGCCTTTTTTGTCCAACACGAAACCGACGGCGCCGGTGATGAAAAACGCGACGAAAATTTTCAGGAGGTAATCGAGTGTTTCCTTTTGGCGCCATTCAAAAACGAATTTGAAAATTCGCTGCGGAAACAACGGCAGCACGGCGAGCACCGCGCCGCATTGGATGACGATGTTGAAGAGGTCGGATTTCTCGACGTGCAACAGCCGCTCGGCGACGAGCAGATGGCCGGTGGAAGAAACAGGGATAAATTCCGTGATGCCCTCGACGACGCCGAGGATGAGATTGATTAACCAGTCAGGCATAAATAAACATCAGAACAGCCGGCCCATCATCATGCCGATGACGCTCAACGGGCCGGTGTCTTCCAAACCGTCCGCCGCCTTGTCAAGTTTCTGCAATGACAGCTTGGCGTTCTTGTAAAATTCCTGGTCGTTCACCAGCTTGCCGAGCGTGCCGTTGCCGGTGTTGATCTTCTGCAAAATCTGGTTCAAGTTCGTCATCGAGGCGGTGGTCTCGTGATACAAAGTTTCGTCCGTCAGCAATTTTCCGAGCGAGCCCTGGCCGGCGTTAACGCTGTTGATGACCATCCGGGCGGACGCGGCGGTCTCCTGCAAATTGCTGACCGTGACGATGGCGGAATTGTAAAGCGTGTCGTCGTAAATCAACTTGCCAATCGTGCCCTGGCCGGCGGCGATTTCGCTGGAAACATTTTTGATGTTCGCAATCGTCGCGGTGAGCGGCGCGCTGTTCTGTTTCACGAAATCCACGAGCGGCCCCATCAAATTGTTGATTGTATCGGGCGTGAAACTTTTCGTCAGGTTCTGCACGCCGGACGCGGCGGCGTCGAGCTTGGCCATGATGGCGCTCAAGTCCGGCTGCTCGGCGGCGGCGATGATCGTGCCTTCGGCGGCACGCGCCGCGTCGGGCGAACCAAAACTAATCGCGATAAAATTCTGGCCCATCAGCCCGGTGAATTTCACGGTGGCCTGGCTGTCGGTTCTAACCACGGCCTTTTCCGAGAGGCGCATGGTAACGCTGACTTTATTGGTCGTGAGGTCAATGGATTCGACGCGGCCGATTTCCACGCCGGCCATCTTCACGCGGTCGCCAACCTTCAAATCCTGCACGGTGTCAAACTGCGCGCTGATGTGCGTGCCGTGCTTGAAGAGCTCCGGCCCGCCAAAGTTTTCAATAATGAGCACGGCGGCGAGAATGGTGATCGCCACAAAGACGCCCAGCTTGGTTTCGAGTGAATTTTTCATAGGCTGCTATTTTTCGCGTTTGAAATCGGCGTGGAGAAATTTTTTCACCACGGGGTCGTTGAATTTTTTTACCTCGTCCGGCGTGCCGATGGTGACGATGACGCCGTCCACGATGACGGCGATGCGGTCGGCCACGCCGAAGGCGAGGTCGCGGTCGTGCGACACCACGAGCGAGGTGACATGCGTGCGGCGGTTGAGCTCCAAAATCTCGTCGCCGATGACCACGGCCGAAAGCGGATCCAGTTCGCTCGTCGGTTCATCGTAAAGAATCAACTGCGGCTCGATGACCAGCGCGCGGGCAATGGCGGCGCGTTTTTTCATGCCGCCGGAGAGTTCGCTCGGCATTTTGTTGACGGCGTCTTTCAGGCCGACGTCTTCGAGTTTTTCGAGAACTATTTTTTCAATTTCCTCCGGCGACTTAAGTTTGTGCTCGGTGAGATACAGCCCGACGTTCTCGCCGACGGTCAAAGAATTCAGCAGCGCTCCGGATTGGAATACGAGCGCCATGCGATATTTCGCGGCGATTTCCGGCGAGCCGATTTTTTCGCCGTTGATGAGGATTTCACCTTCATCGGCATCTTCCAGACCGATGAGGTGCTTGAGCAAAACGCTTTTGCCGCTGCCGCTCGGGCCCATGATGACAAAAATTTCGCCGGGCTTCACCTCGAAGCTGACGCCCTTGAGCACGTCCTGCCCGCCAAATTTTTTGCGCAGGCCGCGCACGACGAGGCCGACGCCGGATTGATTTGAATTGGCCGGATTCATTTCAACAAAAAGCGCGTGAGGACGTAGTCAAAAATCACGATGCACACGATGGAGTTCACCACGGCCTTCGTGACGGAGCGCCCGATGCCGCGCGGCCCGCCGATGGTGGTCAAGCCCTGATGACACGACACCACGCCGATGATCAGCGCGAAGCAAAAACTTTTGAACACGCCGTTGCCGACATCCTGTAGCACGACGATGTTTTGCAGGTCGGAATAAAAAGCGCGAAACGGAATGTCCATGTGGCTGTTCGTATCCGCCACGACGGCGCCGCCGAACCAACCGACGAGAATCGAGGAAATCACCAGCATCGGCAACGCGACGGCGATAGCGAGCAGGCGGGGCAAAACAAGGTAGTGAATCGGATTGATGTTCATCGTGCGCAGCGCGTCAATTTCCTGATACACGCGCATCGAACCGATTTCCGCCGCCATCGCCGAGCCAATGCGGCCGGCAATCAGAATGGCCATCAACACCGGTGCAAGTTCCTTGGCGATGGCGATGCCGACCACCCCGCCCACGGCACTGGACAAACTGCGTTCCACGAGCACCGGGCCGGTTTGCAGCGCGATGACCGCGCCGATGAAAAAGGAAAGCACGCACACCATCAGCAAACTGGCGTTGCCGATTTCAAAAAACTGCTCGAACACCTTTTGCCGCTGCCGCCACGCGTGCGGCAAGGCCAGCAGCGTGCGCCAGAACAATAGAACCATTTCTCCGATGTTTTCAAACATGGCCGTGCGATATTATGGTTTTACCAGCGGGAAGTAAAACAGCCGCGTGGATTTTTTTTCGCCGTCGGTGTCGTGCTGGTAAAGCCCGAAAAGGCAGGAAATTTTTTCGTGATCCGGCTCGGTATCGCGGCGATACAAATTCCAGAACAATGACCGGCTGCTGCGCGCGGCGCGGGGATTTTCCTCCGCGCGCCAGAGCGACCAGAGCGGCGACCAGTTGCGCTCGATGCCACGGCTGTTGCCGAGGACGGATTCGATGGGCGCGAGGATTTGCAGGCGCGTGCTGCCGTTAAAATCTTTGCGCCAGGTAAAAAATGGCCAGGCGTCACGACGAAGTTTTTCCGCGCCGGTCTGCGTGTTACGTTCCGTCACGCCGACATACAGATAAAACAAAACGCGCGCGGCCTGCCAGTCGAGCGGGTCGGAATGCGTGCGCTTGTAATAATAAAACGGCCACGCATATGAATCGCTTTCCTGCGTTTGATTGTGCGACCGGCTGAAAATCGGCCAGACGCGGTCGGTGGTCTTGCCTTCGCCGCGCGCAAAAATTACGAACGGCCACGGGCCTTCCCACTCGTGATATTTTTTCTCGCGCTCATCCACGACGGTGAACAGCGGCCAAATGACGGAGGTGGCATCGCGATTCGGCGAGCGTGTGATGGAAAACAGCGGGATCGACGCGCGGAATTTTTCCGGGTTGGCCGTGCCGAGACCGTCGTCCTGCGAAATCCAAAATGGCCAGAGCACAAAGGAATTTTCGTGGCCACCGATCGTCGTGACATCGCCGAAGCCGTTGGTTTGCGTGGTCACGTCCTTGTGCTCGCTGCCGACAAACGGCCACGCCTGCCAGCCGTGCAGGCCGTCGCCATGGCGGACGTGAACAATCGGATAGAGATAATTATCAGTGACGAGGTCGCGTTTGCGCGTCTCGCTGAACATGGGAAACATGACGCAAAAAATTTCGTCCCGGAAAAGGCGGTTTTTCACGCGGCCATAAAACGGCAGGACGGCGGTATATTCCTGATTGGTATCGAGTGAGCGTTGCTGAAAATAGATTGGAAACAGCGTGAACCGCTTCGTTTGAAATTCATCCGGCTGCCGGCCACCAGCAAAAGCAATCAACTCAAATAACTGAAAACGCCATTCATCAGTGTAGTGTTCGTAAGTCAGCAGTGGATAAAGCAAATCCAGTTCACCCGAGTGGATGACGGTGTTTTGGTTGACGGAAAAAAATGGCGGCACGGCGAGCGTCTGCTCTGAATCTTTTTTTTCGGAATAAAAAAACGGACCGGCGGCCTCGGCGCGATATCCAGGTTCGAGCGTCAGGTCAAACTCATCGAACAAAAATCCAGCGGACAAAGTTTCACCGGCGGCATGAGCAACCTCATAGCAATCAACCAAAATAATGGACGCCGTCAACGAGACCGCACAATTCTTCAGCTTCCGCAGTAAAAACTTTATCGTTATTTGTAGGTCGAAAAGTGGCATTTTTTATCAAATAATCGCATTTAACATTGCGATTGACTTTGTATCAAGTTCCTGTATTGTATTCATAATTGAGGTTTTTGCCTCGGTTCCTCCTGACCCGGTGTCGCTGAGTTTCTCGCGACATCGGGTTTTTTGTTCAGCAACCGTGTTCCTCCAAGCAAATTTAACAGCGCTGGCAAAAATGTCAGGCCGGCAATCATACACGTTGCGATGCCGACGGACATGATGACGCCAAGGCTATGGATGCCGCGATGTTGCGCAAGCATCAGACTGCCGAATCCCGCGATGGCCGTCAACCCTGACACCAACACCGCCTTGCCGGTGCTGCGTGCAAGGATGCTCGGCGTGCGTTCCTCGGCGTAGCGGTTTAGGATGTGAATGCCATTCGTGACGCCGATGCCGATGACGAGCGGCAGCGTCATGATGTTCGCCGGATTGAACGGCACGCCTAGCCAGCCCATCAATCCAGCCAGCCACAACGTCCCGATGCCGACGGGAATCAGCGACAAAATCACCGCCACCAAACTGCGAAAATGAACCAGCACCATCACCGCGATGGCCGCGAGCGAATACCACGCCGCCGTGATGTAACTGTCCTTCAGCAACGTGGTGTATTCAAAAAGCTGCACCGGCTCGCCGGTCACATTCGGATCAATCGTCCGCATCTCCTGCACGAATTTTTCTTGCGGGTCGCGCTGCCGCACATCTTCACGCGGGTAAACTTGCAGCAGAAATTTGCCATTTTTGCCGATGAACCGGTTGCGCAAAACAGCCGGCAGATTTTCCTCCAGCAAACGCGCCCGGTCATCCTGCAGTTGTAACATCTGGAACGTGTCGCCGATGTCGTTGAAAAGCGCACGTTGGAACACACCGAGTTTTTCTGCGTGCTGCGCCAGCGCGGTGGCGTCGCCATCAAGCATAGTTTTGCGCAAATCCAGGGTGGCGGTGCGCAAGGCGGTGAATTGCTTCGTCAGCTCCGGGTCGTCGTTGCCGACGGCTTGCAGCGCGTTGCCAAGATAGCCATAAAGACCATACAGTGTGAGGCTCAAGGCATACAGATCCGCCGGCCGTAAATCTGGCGGGCTGAATTGCAGCGGCGCGACTTCCTGCTTGATCTCACCGATGAGCCGCAATTTTTCCGACTGGTCTTCCTTCAACGCGCCGGCGATGGAATCCACACCGTTCGTCGCCACCGTTGGCAGCGCCTGGATTTTTTTCTCCAGCACCACCGCTTCATCGAGCGAGTTCGCGACAAACGCGCAATACAACGGGGAACGGTCAGAGGCGTTGAATATCTTCTGCTCATATTCGACGGCGGGCAAGCCGTCGCTTTGAAGGTTGAGCAAGTTGTAATCGAAATGAATTTTCCCCAGTTGCGTCGCCGCCACGGCGCAAATTACCGCAATGATTGCCGCCACCAGCACCGGCCGTTGCAGCCAGAGATTTTCGATGCGCGCGCGGCGGTCGTCCTCGTGGATTTGATGATCCATGACATTTTGTTTTCCGCGCAGCAGTAGCAAGGGCAGCAACGTCATCATCGGCACGAGACAGACCATCAGGCCACCGCCACAGATGATGCCCATTTCGGAAATGCCTTTGAAATCCGTCAGCGCCATCGCCAGGAATGCGCCTGCCGTCATCAGCGCACCGGTAAAAATTCCCTGACCGGTGAACATCATCGCCTTCATCATCGCCGCTTCCGCCGTTTTGCCGTGGCGCAATTCTTCCTCGTAACGCGTGACGAGATGCACACCAAAATCTATCGCCAGCCCGATCAAAATTGGCAAAAACATCACAGTCAAAATATTCAGATGCCCGACGGTCAGCGTCGCGACCGCCAGCGTGTAGGCCAAACCTACAATCAGACAAATCGTCGCCTTCACCGGTCGGCCGGTTTCGTTGTAACCGTAAATAAAAATCAACGCGCAGATGATGAGCGACACGATGCTCGCCAGCGTGGAGTCGCGCTGCGATTGGTTCATCTGGTCGTAGTCCAGCACCGGCCCGCCGGTGATGCCGACATTTACGCCGAGCACTTCGCTTTTGGTCTGATTGACCAGCGCACGCAAGGCTTCGACCGCGTCACCGGTCAGATCGTCGTTCACCACCTGCGTGATAGCGATGCGAATGCGGCCGTGATTGAATGTCAGCCGCCCGGCCAACGCATCTTCACCACCATTGAACAAGGTCGTCACTCCCGGCGATGGCGGCACGCCGGAACGCTGCAACGACTCCGTAGCCTGCGTCAAAATCCGGTCGAGCACCGGCAATGCCTGCACCAGCGCGGTGGTTTGTGCATTCGTCTCACGCGGCGCGGTGCGGAACTGCGTGTTGACCTGCGCGAAAAATGAAACCAGATTCGTCGCGCTGGCAAACCGCTGGACGAACGGCTGGTATTCGTGCAACCGTGTTTTCATCGCCGCCAAATCCTCCTCGGACAACAGCAGCAGCGCCTTGGAGCCCATCATCTTGAAGTCCGGCCGGTAAAAAACATCGCGGAACAGATTTGTGCGCGCCTCCAATTTCGCGCCGAGCCGTTCCATGAACTGCCGGTTTTTTTCCGGATCCTCGCTTTCCACGACCACGACCAGATCGTCTTCATCCCGCGAGACGAATTCCTTTTTATAGTTGAGATAATTGCGCTGATATTTTTGGTTCGAGCTGACCAGATTATCCTGGCTCATGTCGAATTCCAGATATCGCGCCGTGTAGAAAATGCTCGCGACGAAGAGAATCACCTGCGGCCAGAAAAACCAGCGCGGTTGCCGGATGATGGCCGCCGCCAGCCGCCCCAACAGCTTCGCCAGCAAGGAATCTTCGCGCAGAACCTTCATCGCAGCTCAGTTCGACTTTTCCACAAACACCGCCGTGCCGTAGCACAGCACTTCCGTGATACCCGGCGCGATTTCCGTGGCGTCGTAGCGCACGCCGATGACTGCGTTCGCACCGAGCTGACCGGCGTGCGTGAGCATCTGGTTGAACGTATCCTCGCGGGCGCGTTCGCACATGGAGGTGTAGAGCGAAATATTGCCGCCGAAAATGCTCTGGATGCTCGCACCAAAATTGCCGACGATCGAGCGCGAGCGGACGATGATGCCACGCACGACGCCGTAGGATTTGGTGATGCGAAAGCCCGGCAGTTCAAACGCCGTGGTCGTCAGAGGATGCGTCATGCTCATAGAACCCTGATTGAACACGACGCGGCACGATGGCAAAAGCGAAATTTCACACCAGAATGTCCAGACAATCACAAAATCCGGGTTGCGAACCGCAGTTCAACGGCGTATCAATGAAACGCCTGCGGTAATCCTTGGGAAAACATGAAACAATCATCAAACATCTTCGTAGCCTTCGCGCTGCTGCTCGCTGGCGCGGTTGATGGTTTGTCACAGGGCTTCGTGAACCTTAATTTTGAAAACGCCAATCTTTCTGCTTATGGCAACGGGCCAGCAGATGTCCCCGCGACAAATGGGATTCCAGGCTGGACAGCATACATTAGTGGAGTGCAACGCACGGATATATTTTACAACTCTGTCCCTTTGAGTGATCCAGAAGTTACATTGATGCCGACAAACAACATACTTAATCAGCCACCAATATCCGGGCAGTATTTCGTTGGCCTTTGGGGGAGTCTAATCCATCGCATGGTTTCATTCACACCAATAGCGCGGCCATCGGCCAGACAGGGCAAATTCCTCTGGCTGCCCTGTCTCTGATTTTTTGGGGCTATGCTGGTTCAAGCGATGTCAGCTTTGCCGGTCAAATCTTGCCGTTGATACTCCTTGGAAGCAAACCGAATCACAACATCTATGGAACTGATATTTCTACACTTGCCGGTCAGACGGGTCAGCTACTCTTCACTGCACAACCCAATTTCGTGGTTAATATCGACAACATCCAATTTTCACCCACCGCCGTCCCTGAACCAAACCAGCTTGCCTTGGCCGCACTTGGCACCTTGCTCCTCGGCTTCCGTCGCCGGAAAAAATCCGGCTGAATTTCTTTAAGGTGACAAAAAGGCAAATGCCGGCAGATTCCGCAGCACGGTGAACACCAGCGCCACCAGCAGGAACAGCCACAGCCAGCGCACCGGGAAAAATTCCGTCGCCGGTCGCTTCCACCAGAACCACACGCCGCGCGCCGCCAGAAAAATGATTCCCGCCACGAACAGCGCGTTGTCGCGCAGCGCGGCCAGAATATTTCCATGTAGCAACGCGTAAAGCGCGCGGGTCATACCGCAGCCGGGACAGTTCAAGCCGGTCAGCCGGTGAAACTGGCAGACGGGATAAAATTTATTTTGCGCCGGGTTGAAGAAAAAAACCATCGCCGCGATGACGAAGAAAATGATGGCCAGAAAAATTACCGCGCACCGGGTATTTGAATTCGCGCGCTTGAGCTTGGGCGGCGCGGGATGCATTTCAGTTGAAATGGAATTGCGCCGGCGCGTCGTTCAAAAACCCAAACACCGTCAGGCAGAAAGTCCACGCGAGGTTCGTAGCCGAAAGCACGATGCCCGCAACCGCAAGGCTGCGGCCGGATTGCGTGGCATCGTTGGCATTAATCTGCACCAGGGCGATGATGGAAAGCGTCAATCCAGCAATCGCAAACGGCACGCAGCAGCCGCACAGCGTCCACGCGAGCAGCCCGCAGATCATGCCCCAGAGCGCGAAGGCATTGTCTTTTTTTGTGGCGGTGAAATCCGGTTTGGGCGGCGTGATGACGGGCGGGTGGCCGGCGAATTCGGCGGCAAATTCCGGCAGCAGCCCGATGAAGGTCCAGTCCGCCGTGCCATTCACGAACACCGGCGTGCGGCTGTCCACGCGCGACTGGCGAATCCAGTCGCGGATTTGCGCGGCAGTGACGGGACCGTAATTTTTTCCGTCGCCGCCAGCGATAGTATAGGTGGCGTCATTCATCGTCGTGAATGCGCTGGCCGGTTTCGGAACAGATGCTGCGCCGGGCGGCGGAGACAAAGTTCAGAAATATTTTGGCCGGCGCGCTGGTGAATTTTTCCTTCGCCTCATCGGTGGCCTGACGGAAATTGATGCCCGCGCGGAAGATAAATTTGTAAAGCAGCTTGAGTTCCGCGCGATCGGCAGCGCTGAAACCCGCGCGGCGCAAGCCGACGACGTTCAGACCGCAGACGATGTTCGTCTGGTGCGCAACGGTGAACGGCGGCAAATCCTTGCTGATGCCGGTGCCGCCCTGCATCAACGCCAGCGTGCCGACGCGGCAAAATTGGTGCACCGCGCAGTTGCCGGAGATGAACACGCAATCCTGCACCTCAACGTGTCCGGCCAGCAGCGCGCCGTTCGCGAGAATGATGTGGTTGCCAAGAATGCAGTTGTGCGCGACGTGCGAGTTCGCCATCAAAAAATTATTGGAACCGATGAGAGTTTCCTCGCCGACTTTGGTGGCGCGGTGGACGGTGACGCCTTCGCGGAAAACATTGTTGTCACCGATGCGCGTGCGGGTCGGTGCGTCCTTGTATTTCAAATCCTGCGGGGCTTCGCCGATGACTGCACCACAGTGAAATTTATTGTTCACGCCGATTTTGGTGACGCCGGTGAGATAGACGTGCGGGCCGACGATGCAGTTGTCGCCCAGTTCCACCTCCGCATCAATCACGGCGAACGGCCCGACGCGGACGCCCGCGCCGATCTTAGCGCGCTGGTCAACATGGGCTTTGGCGTGAATACTGGCGGACGGATGAATCATGACGCAGGCACAGGTTCACAAACTTAAAACATGGATTCAACTGATTTCAGCAACCGGCTGCATCGGTTCTTTTTCGTGTCTTTCGCGCGTTTCGCGGTTAAATTCAAATTGCCATGACCGCCGACGCGCCCGCCTGCCCCAGTTTCAAAACGGAAATTTCTGCTTTGAAATTGCCCGAGCTCCTTGCGCCCGCCGGCGACTGGGACTGCGCCAAGGCCGCCGTTGAAAATGGCGCGGATGCGATTTACTTCGGCCTCGACAAGTTCAACGCCCGAATGCGCGCCCACAATTTCACCGAGGCCGATCTGCCGAAGCTGATGGAATTTCTCCACCGGCGCGGCGTCAAGGGCTACGTCACCTTCAACACGCTCGTCTTCCAAAACGAACTTGCCGATGCGGAAAATTATCTGCGCGCCATCATCGCCGCCGGCGTGGACGCGGCGATTGTTCAAGATGTCGGCATCTGCAAATTGATTCGTGAGCTGTCGCCGGATTTTCCGATTCATGCCTCGACGCAAATGACGGTCACGAGCGCGGCAGGCGTGGAATTTGCCCGCAACCTCGGCTGCAACCTCGCCGTGCTCGCGCGCGAATGTTCGATTGCGGAAATTGAAAAAATTAACTCCGCACAACAGTCCGCCTATCAACTAACAACTAACGACCATCAACTGCCTTTGGAAGTCTTCGTCCACGGCGCATTGTGCGTGGCGTATTCCGGCCAATGTTTGACCAGCGAATCACTTGGCGGCCGCAGCGCGAATCGCGGCGAGTGCGCGCAAGCCTGCCGGATGCCTTACGATTTGATTTCCGACGGTCAGCAGGTTCCGCTCGGCGACAAACGGTATTTGTTGAGCCCGCAAGATTTGGCCGGGCTGGAAGTTTTGCCTGGCCTCGTCCGCGCCGGCGTCGCGTCGCTCAAAATTGAAGGCCGTCTCAAGTCGCCGGAATATGTGGCGAGCATCACGCGCGTCTATCGCGCGGCCTTGAACAAACTCGCGGCAGGACAATCCGCCGTTATTCCACCGGGTGACCGTTACGATTTGGAGATGTCCTTCTCACGCGGCCTATTCACCGGCTGGTTCGGCGGCAACGACAACCAAAAACTCGTCCACGCGCGCTTCGGCAAAAAGCGCGGCGTCTACCTCGGCGAAATTAAAAAAATCGTGCGCGACGGCGTCATCGTGAATCTCGCCGCACCGGTGAAACTCGGCGACGGCATTGTTTTTGACGCCGGTAAACCGGACGAAAAAGAGGAAGGTGGACGCATTTACGAAATCCAGGAGCCGCGCTTCAAAATTCCCGGCGAGAAACTGACCGAGTTGCGTTTCGGCTACGGCTGCGTTGATTATTTGCGCGTCCACGTCGGCGATAAAATCTGGAAGACCAGCGACCCTGAACTCGACAAACGTTTGCGCCAAAGTTTTGCCGGCGACGTTCCAAAATTTCAGCGGCCGGTCAGCATGGAGGTTTACGGCTCGGTGGGTGAGCCGCTGACGCTGATCATCCGCGACCAATCCGGCGACATGGCCAAAGCCGAATCCGCCATGCCACTGGCCAAAGCGGAGAAACTTCCGCTCACCGAAGAAAAATTGCGCGAACAATTCGGTCGCCTGGGCGGCACGCCGTTCAAGCTCGGCGAATTAAAAAGTTTTCTCGCCGGCGACGTGCTGGTTCCCGTGAGCGAATTGAACCGCCTACGTCGCGAAGTCGTGGCCGAACTGGAAGTGCTCCGCGCCCAGCCAAAGCGGTGGACGCAGAATGAAGTCGAAAGTCGAAAGTCGGAAGTCAGAAGCGACCATTCGTCAGCCCAAGTTAATCCGCAACTCATCGTCCTGGTTCGCAATCTGCCACAGCTCGAAGCGGCGCTGAAATGCGGCGTGGAGATGATTTACTGCGAGTTTGAGGATCCAAAAAAATATCGCGAGGCGGTGACCACCTTTCACACCGCACGCGGCTGTCGTGCGCCATCGTCCATCCTCAATCCACCATCATCGCCGGGAATTTTCGTCGCCCCGCCGCGCATTTTCAAAATGGGCGAGGAATGGATTTTGAACCTCGTCAAATCCGCGAACGCCGACGGCATTCTTGTGCGCAACTACGAGCATCTGAAATTTTTCGCGGACACGCGTCGCGTCGGCGATTTTTCGCTGAACGTCGCGAACAAAATCACGGCGGACTATTTCAAAAATCATTTTGGCCTCGAACGCGTCACCGCGAGCTACGATTTGAATGTCTCGCAGCTCGACGCGCTGTTGTCCGCCGCGCCGCCGGAATGGTTCGAGGTCACGATCCACCAACACATGCCGATGTTTCACATGGAGCACTGTGTGTTCTGCGCGTTTCTCTCGAAGGGAAAAGATTATCACGACTGCGGCCGGCCGTGCGACAAACACGAAGTGAAACTGCGCGACCGCACTGGCGCGCAGCATCCGCTCAAGGCCGATGCCGGCTGCCGCAACACCGTTTTTAATTCGCAGGCGCAGACCGGCGCAGAATTTGTGGAACGGCTGCTTGCACTTGGCGTGAAAAAT
>CAIKKJ010000011.1 GCA_903827955.1 uncultured Verrucomicrobia subdivision 3 bacterium | reverse complement strand
GTTTCACTCAAGGAGGTTCTGGATTTTGTTTTGGAACGGTAGTCCGATGAACAACAGACCTGGATTTACTGGGACCAACCGAACTTGCTCGTCGGAGAAGTGCGGTTGGTCTTTTTATTTCTTTTGGTAACATCGACTCGATCCCATCACAATTTCCCAGCGGAAATAATTACAAATGGAATCACCAAAAAAACATCTCCATCCGCTGTTCTGGATGCCTACGCTTTATTTTGCGATGGGCATTCCGTATATCACCGTCGCAGTGGTAGCGGCGATCATGTATAAAAATTTGGGGCTGACGAATACGGAAATCGCGCTCTACACCGGCCTGATGTATCTGCCGTGGGTGGCAAAAGCGTTGTGGTCGCCATTCATTGATATTTTCAAGACGAAGAAATTCTTTGTTTTATTCACGCAAATTGGGATCGCGGTCATGCTGGGCTGCATAGCGCTGGCGTTGCCACTGAAGGGTTATCTCGCAATCACCCTCGCGCTGTTCTGGGTCATCGGTTTCCTTTCCGCAACTCATGACATCGCGGCAGACGGCGTTTACATCAACGCCATGACGGCAAAGGAACAAGCCCGATACATTGGGTTGCAGGGCGTTTGTTGGTATGCGGGCAAAATACTCGCTTCCGGTTTGTTGGTATCATTCACCGGCTATCTGCATTCGACGGAAAAGGGACTCGGCTATGACTGGACAAAGTCTTGGATGATTGTGATGGGAGTAATGGGAGCAACCATGTTGCTTCTCGGCATCTGGCATCGTCTGGTGCTTCCCGTTGGCAGCAAAGCGGTGAGGCTCGATGATTCACTCACAGGGGCTAAACATGTCGTTCACGAGTTCAAAGACGTTTTTGCCAGCTATTTCCAAAAGAAAGACATCGGCAAAATGCTCGCCTTTGTGCTGGTCTATCGTGTGGGCGAAGGTTTGATTGAGAAAATGGGACCGTTGTTTCTGCTCGATAAGCGTGACGTGGGTGGACTTGGACTCGACAACATCGCCGTCGGCAACATCAACGGCACCTTCGGCTCCGCCGCGTTCATCCTCGGCGCGTTAATTGGCGGCGGCATCGTTTCTCGGTTTGGGCTGAAGCGTTCCATCTTGGGGCTGGCCCTCATGCTGAACGTCCCACAGATGACCTACATCTATTTGAGTTTCGTCCTGCCAACCAATATTCATTTGATCACAGTAGTATTCAGCATTGAAAAACTTGGCTACGGGATCGGTTCGGTGGCGCTGATGCTCTACATGATGCAGCAGGTTGCGCCGGGCAATTACAAAACGGCGCACTATGCCATCTCCACCGGCTTTATGGCGCTGTGCATGATGCTAACCGGTATGGTCAGCGGGAAACTGGAGGACGCCGTGGGTTACAAAATGTATTTTGTCATCGCCGTGCTCGCCATCATCCCGTCACTGCTTGTCACATGGTTCGCACCGTTTAATTTGAATCAAGACGAGCAAAAACCTGCTGAAGGAACGTAAACTGAAGTCACAGCCGAATCTGCTTAAGCCGGAGTCTTCGGCGTGCCCGGCTAACCTGACCATGAACAAACTCATCCAAGCTTCTTTGACGGCGACGTGGCTATTTGCATTACCGGCTTTGGCTGAATCTGCCAGCACCGTAGCGCCCAAACCCAACATTCTGTTCATCATGGCCGACGATCACGCCTGGCAAGCGGTCAGCGCTTATGGCGAGTCCCGTCATTTGATTCAGACGCCGAACATTGACCGCTTGGCCAATGAAGGCATGAAGTTTAACCATTTTTACGTCAACAATGCGCTGTGCGGGCCGAGTCGCGCCGCGATTCTCACGGGCACTTACAGCCACATCAACGGTTTCTACAACAACACCACCTGCAAATTTGACGGCTCGCAAACCACTTATCCCAAGCTGCTCCAAAAGGCCGGCTATCAAACGGCGATGATCGGGAAATGGCATTTGGAAACCGATCCGACCGGTTTTGATCACTGGGAAATCCTGCCGGGCCAGGGTCGTTACTACAACCCGCCGATGATCCGCAACGGCAAACAGGTGAAACATGACGGCTACGTCACTGACATCATCACCGATCTCTCTCTGGATTGGCTAAAGCAGCGTGACACGAACAAGCCCTTCATGCTGCTCTGCTGGCAAAAAGCTCCGCACCGCGAATGGGAGCCAGCCTTGCACGACCTAGATTTCGACCACGACCGCATTTATCTGCAGCCCGACAGTCTGTTCGATGATTACTCCGGCCGCGGCCTCGCCGAGCGCGACCAAAACACGACGATCGAAAAAATGATGCGGATGAACGAAGACTGCAAGTTCGTCGCCCCGAAGTCGCTCACGCCGGAGCAGAAGAAAATTTGGGACGAATATTATGTCCCGCGCAACGAGGCGTTCCTGAAAAAGAATCTCACCGGTCACGCCCTCACCGAGTGGAAATATCAGCGCTACCTGCACGATTACCTCGGCTGCATCAAAAGCGTGGACGACAACATCGGCCGCATCCTGAAATATCTCGACGACACCGGCCTCGCGACCAACACCATCGTTATCTATTCCTCCGACCAAGGGTTTTTCCTCGGCGAACACGGCTGGTTCGACAAGCGCTGGATCTTTCAGGAATCCGCGCGTGCCCCGCTGCTCATCCGCTGGCCCGCGACCATCAAGGCTGGCAGCGTAAATTCGAACCTAGTAGGCAACATTGATTTTGCCGAAACCTTTCTGCAAGCCGCCGGCCAGCCCATTCCGCGCCGGATGCAAGGGAGCAGTTTCCTGCCGTTGCTCCAAGGCTCGACGCCGACGGATTGGCGCACCGCGTTTTACTACCACTACTACGAATACCCCGCGTTCCATCGCGTGCGTCCGCAATACGGCGTGATCACCGACCGCTATACGCTGGTGCATTTCTACCAACCGGCGGCGGCGGACAAAGAGCCAGCGGAGCTGGCCGCCATCCCCAACGACTACTGGGAACTTTTTGACCGGGAAAAAGACCCGGGCGAAATGCGCAGTGTTTTCGGCGATCCCGCCTACGCGGAAGTGCAAACCAATTTGATGCAGGAAGTCTTCCGGCAGCGGACACAACTGAAAGAACCAGCCAAGGACGATCCCATCGCGTTTGGCTCACCCGATTTCTGGCCGGTGTCGGATCCGCAAGCGCCGAAATAAACTCAGTGCAGAAAATCCTTCCTAAAAAAATGAAAAAGGTATTTGCGCTGATCATTGCCCTGCTGCTGGCTCCGCTTGCCGGGTTACGCGCTGCGGATATGGCCTTCACGCTCCCGCACGAGTTGACGCTGCGCAAGACGAGCGACGGTCGGCGCATCTTTTACTCACCCGTCAAGGAAACGGAGAAGCTGCGCGGCGAAGTGCTCGGTGAAGGGAAAAACCTGACGCTCGCACAGGCGAATGAATTGCTTCAGAAATGCCAGGGCGAATTGAGCGAGGTGCTCATTGAGTTCGCCGATGCCGGGCCACGGCAACTCGTCATCAATGGCATGGATGCCGGCTTCAATGGCCGCGTTGCGCGGATCTTCACCGACCGCACCTTTAACGAAATCTATGCCGACGATGGTATTTCCTACGAAATCCGAAAGCGGTCGCCCGACAAATTTGATTCGACCGAAACCCGCCTCACGGCGAACGAAAGCTTGAAGATTCAGTCCTTAAAAATCTATCGGCTGAAATCTATCTGGACCAAGCAGGACATAAATTTATGAAGACTAATTCAAATAGTTCCAACAAACACAACAAGCTAAACGGCCTCATCGCCGCGCCGTTCACACCGATGCTGCCGGACAAAAGCGTGAATTGGGAAATGATTCCGAAACTGGCCGACTGGCTGGCGGGCAACGGCGTCACGGCCGCTTTCATCTGCGGCACGACCGGCGAGGGATTTTCCCTGTCCACCGAGGAGCGGATGCGCTTGGCCGAATGTTGGCTGAAAAGCGCCGCCACAAAATTGAAGGTGGTGGTTCATGTCGCGCACAACAGCCTCGACGAAAGCCGGCGGCTGGCCGCGCACGCCGAGCAGATCGGGGCGGATGCCATCGCCAGCATCGGGCCGACTTTTTTCCGTCCCAACAGCGTGGAGCAATTGGTGGACTTCTGCGCACCGGTGGCCGCCGCCGCGCCGGGCCTGCCGTTTTATTATTACCACATGCCGGCAATGACCGGCGTGAACCTGCCGATGATTGATTTTCTGCGCCACGGCGCGAAGCGCATTCCCAATCTGGCCGGCATCAAGTTCACTGACGAAAATCTGATGAGCTACACGCAATGCCTGAATTTCGAGGACGGGCGTTTCAACCTGCTGTTCGGGCGCGATGAAATTCTGCTCGCGGCGCTGGCGCTCGGCGCGACGGGCGCGGTGGGCAGCACCTACAATTACATCGCCCCGGTTTATCACCAGGTCATGGCGGCGTTTGCGGCGGGTAATATGCCGGAAGCGCGCCGGTGGCAGTCGCTGTCCATCCAGATCATCGCGGTGATGGCGCGGCACGGCGGGTTGCCGGCGGGCAAGGCGATGATGGGCATGATTGGGCTGGATTGCGGGCCGGTGCGGCCGCCGCTGAAAAATCTGTCGCCGGAGGAACTGGCGGTCTTCCGCAGCGATCTGGAACAAGTCGGATTTCCGGCAAAAATTCCCGCGATGCCGAAATGAGCCGAACGGATAAAAACCCGAATGATTTTTTCTGGAAAAACCGTTGCCACGATTCTTGTCATGAGCGCGTCGCTTGCCTTTTCTGAAAGCCCGTTCACGCTGTCCCCACTGCCGCCGCTGCCGGACCGCGAAGGGTTTGCCGGCATGTTCGCGGGGGTATCGGACGGATGCCTTATCGTCGCGGGCGGCGCGAATTTTCCCGATAAGAAACCGTGGGAACATGGAAAAAAAGTCTGGTATGACAGGGTGTTTGCTTTGGACAAACCCGATGGCGTCTGGCGCATCGCCGGCAAACTGCCGCGTCCGCTGGGTTACGGCGTATCGGTCACCACCAGCAACGGTGTCGTGTGCATCGGCGGCAGCGACGCGGAAAAACATCATAACGAAGTGTTCCGGCTGACGCTCAAAGGCGGAGCAATTCATGCGGAAAATCTTCCAAGCCTGCCGATTCCTTTGGCCAATGGCGTAGGCGCATTACTGAATGACACGATTTATGTTTTCGGTGGTTCGGATGAACCGGGAGACAAATCAGCTCTCAATCGCCTGTTTGCGTTGGATTTGAAATCGGCTGCTCCGCAGTGGAAGGAACTCGAACCGTGTCCCGGCAAGGGGCGCATCCTGCCCGTGGCGGCGGCTTTGGACGGCGGATTTTACATTGCGGGCGGCGCGGCCCTGGAACAGACCAACGACAAAATCGCCCGGGTTTATCTTCGCGATGCGGGATGTTACCGCCCTGGCTTGGGCTGGAAGCGAGTGGCCGATTTGCCCAAACCGGTGGTCGCCGCGCCAACGCCCGCGCCGACGGCCGATTCAAAATTCTTCATCCTCGGCGGCGACGATGGTTCGCTCGTCGGTTTTCAGCCGCCGGAAAAACACCCGGGATTCTGCAAATCAATTTTGACCTACGACGCGCGCAGCAATGTTTGGAGCACGACCGAGGGCTTGCCTGTTTCACGCGCCGTTTTGCCAACGGCTTATTGGGCAGGCCGCTGGGTGTTGCCCAACGGTGAAGCCCGGCCGGGCGTGCGTTCACCCGAAGTCTGGTCGTTCATGCCCGCTCCGTGATCTCACTATGACAAAAAGAAAATTCAGGCTCAATCTGGCTGCGGCGATGCTATTCGCGATTTCATTCTGGCCCGCCTGCGCCGTCAACAGCACGCTGAGACCGGAATCAACGCCGCAACCGCTGTTCGTTTGCGACCAGGACGGTTATCACACTTACCGCATTCCGGCGCTGGCGGTCACAACCAACGGCACGGTGCTGGCGTTTGCTGAGGGACGAAAAAAATCCGCCGGCGACGCAGGCAAAATTGACCTCCTCATCCGCCGCTCCACCGACAACGGCGCAACCTGGAGCGCACCGCAAATCGTCTGGGCCGATGGCGACAACACCTGCGGAAATCCCGCGCCGGTAGTAGATCGTGATACCGGCACGCTCTGGCTGCTGATGACTTGGAATCGCGGCGACGATCACGAAAATGATATTTACACTCGCCGGAGCAAGGACACGCGCCGCGTGTTCGTGACCAGTTCCACCGACGACGGCGCGAGCTGGGCCAAGCCGCGCGAAATCACGGGCAGTGTGAAGCTCACGAACTGGACGTGGTATGCGACCGGCCCGGGTAGCGGCATCCAAATTCAAAACGGCGCGCACCAAGGCCGGCTCGTGGTCGCCTGCGACCATGTTGAAGCCGAAACCAAGAATGGATTTTCACATGTCATCTATTCTGACGATCACGGGCAGACCTGGAAGCTGGGCGGCTCAACGCCGAAGCCCGGCGTCAACGAGTGCGAGGTGGTGGAACTCACCGGGGGCAGGCTCATGCTTAACATGCGCAGCTACGACAAGACCGTGAAATTTAGGCAAGTGGCGGTCAGCGATGACGGCGGGCTGAGTTGGAACGACCAACACTCCGACCCCACGCTCATCGAGCCGATTTGCCAAGGCGCAATCCATCGCTATCGCTGGGCGGACGGCCGCAAGCCCGGCGTGATTCTTTTTAGCAATCCCGCCAGCAAAAAGAAGCGCGTGAATTTGACCGTGCGCGCGAGTTTTGACGACGGCCAGACCTGGGCCGCGTCGCGCGTGTTGCACGCCGGGCCGAGCGCGTATTCAGATCTCGCCGTGCTCGCCAACGGCCAGATTGCCTGTCTGTTCGAGGCGGGAACAACCAATGCGAACGAAGAAATTCTTTTCAGCCGCTTCGCGCTGGATTCATTGCAGCCGCAGAAATAACCAAAGCGCAAACACCCTTTGAAGGACTTTCCAAAAATCACGACGCGGGCCTGGCTGGTCGTCGCGCTGCTTTGGCCGGTGGCGACGCTGAATTATCTCGACCGGCTGATGCTCACCACGATGCGCGATTCGATCAAGGCCGGCATCCCCATGACGGACGCGCAATTCGGGCTGCTCACTTCCGTTTTTCTCTGGGTCTATGCGTTGTTAAGTCCGTCCGCCGGGTATCTCGCAGACCGGTTCAGCCGGAGCAAAGTTATCATCGGAAGTTTGTTCGTCTGGTCGGCGGTGACTTGGTTGACGGCGCATGCTCACGATTTCCAACAACTGCTCTTAGCCCGCGCACTGATGGGCGTGAGCGAGGCCTGCTACATTCCGGCAGCGCTCGCACTCATCGTGGATTATCATCGCGGCCCGACGCGCTCGCTGGCGACGGGTTTGCACATGAGCGGCCTTTACGCCGGCGCGGCACTCGGCGGTCTGGGCGGCGTGCTGGCGGAACATTTCAAATGGCAAAGCGCCTTCAATCTCTTTGGCACCATCGGCATCGCCTACAGCATCGTGCTTATTCTCACGCTGAAAGAATGTCGCGAGGCGCAGCCGTCCAACGCCGAAAATGTTCCGGCGGAAAAGGTCAAACTCGCGGATGCCTTTGGCTACTTGTTTCGAGAAAGTTCGTTTTGGGCATTGCTCGGTTATTTTGGCCTGCTCTCCATCGCCAACTGGGCCATCTACGGCTGGCTGCCCACCTACATGGGCCAGCAATTCAAGCTCGGCCAGGGCGCGGCGGGCATGTCCGCGACCGCCTACATTCAGGTCGCCTCGTTCGCCGGCGTGCTGATCGGCGGCGCGTGGGCCGACCGGTGGAGCCGCCACAATCCCCGCGGCCGCGCGCTCGTGCCGTTGATTGGATTTTGCGCCGCCGGACCGGCGCTATATTGGTCGGCCTCGACGAGCGTCTTGCTGGCGGCGATCATCGGGCTGGTTGTTTTCGGATTGGCGCGCGGGTTTGCGGATGCGAACAATATGCCGATTCTGTGCCAGATCGCGCCCGCCCGCTACCGCGCGACCGGTTATGGCGTGTTGAATTTCGCGGCCTGCGCCCTCGGCGGCGCGATGACCTATGTCGCCGGCGCGCTGAAAGACGCGAACATTGGATTGGAGAAAGTCTTTCAGTTTTGCGCCGGTGGCGTGGTGCTCGCCGCGCTTCTGCTGCTGTTCGTCAAACCGAAAAAAGAATTGGCTAATGCCTGATGCTTATTTGCAACTGTTCAACCAAATTAAAAATACATGAAATATAAACGGTCTCTCATTGTCGCTCTAGTGCTTTTGCCGTTGGCGGCGCTCCCCGCCACCGAACTTTATGTCGCCACCAACGGCAGCGACCAAGCCGCCGGCACGCTCGCCGCGCCGTTGCAAACGATTCAGGCGGCTTTCAACAAAGCCGTCGCCGGTGACACGATTTTGCTGCGCGATGGAATTTATCGCGAAGCGGTCGCGTTAAAAAACAAGTCCGGCAAAGAAGGCGCGCCCATCACGCTGAAGGCTTATCCGGGCGAGAAGCCGGTTCTCTCCGGCTTGGATGTGCTCAAGCTGGAATGGAAGGCCACGCCGCAGGCAGGCGTCTTTGTCGCGGCGTTCGACACGCCGGCCATCTCCCAACTTTTTTTCAACGGCAAACCGATGCTGGAGGCGCGCTGGCCGAATTGCCCCACCGACACGAACGGCGATTGGAATTTTTTCTCGCCGGACGCGTGGGCCATCGTGGATAAGACCGGCTGCTCGTATGGCACGATCGCCGATTCGCGCCTCGCGGCCACGGGCTGGAATGTGACCGGCGCACAAGCGCTGTTGAATGTGGATCACCAATTTTTCTGCTGGACGCGGACGGTGCAAAATCACGTAGCGGGATCGAAGACCTTCAATTACGACAAGGACCTGGGGTCAAGCGTGGCGAAAAAAGACGAGACCGGCGCGAACTCTCCGTTCAACGACGACCGCTACTACCTGTTCGGAATGCGGCAGTTCTTGGACGCGCCGGGTGAATGGTTTTATGACGCGGCAGCCAAGCAACTTTTTTTCTACG
>CAIKKJ010000010.1 GCA_903827955.1 uncultured Verrucomicrobia subdivision 3 bacterium | reverse complement strand
GTTGCAAACCCGAATCCCAATGTGGCCATTGTGCTCTCACAAAGGATTGCATCGTCCATTTGGCAGAAAACCAAAGCAATTTCTGTAACTAGAACGCGAAGAAAGGTTTTAGGAAATCGTTTTCGCCGCCGTGCGATTTTCCGGATGACCGCCGCGCCCTTCTGCAAATCAGAAATCGCGAACGGAAACCCACCCTGCTGGCCGACACGCTCCGGCATTTTGTGGGCCAGAGTAGAATGCCGCCGCCGGATTGAAGTGAGCACGAAAGTCTTTGATTTGCGGTTTGACCGGAAACCTTGCGATTGCTAGGCTTTCTTTCCGTCCCAGACGGTTTTTATGCGATACACTATTTCAGTTTTGGTCGAGAACAAGTTCGGCGTGCTCACCCGCGTCACCGGGCTTTTCAGCGGACGCGGCTACAACATTGACACGCTCAACGTCGGCCCCACGCAAGATTCCAAACTCTCGCGCATGACCATCGTCACGCACGGCGATGAAGCAACGGTCGAGCAGATCATCAAACAACTCAACAAACTGCCCAACGTCATCAAGGTGCAGGATTTTCAGGCCGGCGAATCCGTGGACCGCGAACTCGTCCTCGTGAAGGTCGCGGTGGATTCCAAGTCCCGCGCCGAGGTCATGCAGATCACGGACATTTTCCGCGCGAAAATCGTGGATGTGCAACCCAAGTCGCTCACCGTTGAAATCACCGGCAGCGAGGGCAAGGTGGAAAAATTTCTTGGCCTGATGGATTCCTTCGGCGTGCAGGAAATCACGCGCACCGGCCAGGTCGCCTTGCCGCGCAAATAAATTTCACCCCATCAAAAATAATTTTATGTCAAAAGTCTATACCGACAAAGACGCCGATCTCGGCGTGTTCAAAAACAAAACGCTCGCGATTCTCGGCTTCGGCTCACAGGGTCACGCGCACGCGCTGAACCTCAAAGACAGTGGCCTCAAGGTCATCATCGGCCTTTACGAAGGCAGCAAATCCATTCCCGTCGCGAAGGAAAAAGGTTTCAAGGTGGTCACCACGGCCGAAGCCGTGAAGCTGGCCGACGTTATCATGGTCGCCTTGCCGGACACCAAGCAGGCGGCTGCTTACAAGAAAGACATTGAACCGAACCTGACCAAGGGCAAGACCCTCGTGTTCAGCCACGGCTTCTCCATCCATTTCAAGACCATCGTTCCGCCGAAGAATGTGAACGTCATCATGGTTGCGCCGAAAGGTCCCGGCCACACCGTTCGCCGCCAATACACCGAAGGCAAAGGCGTTCCCTCGCTCATCGCCGTTTATCAGAACCCTGGCAAAGATGCGAAGAAGATCGCGCTCGCTTGGGCCAAGGGCATCGGCGGCACGCGCGCCGGCGTCATTGAAACTGATTTCAAGGAAGAGACTGAAACCGATTTGTTCGGCGAACAGACCGTGCTCTGCGGCGGCGCGAGCGCGCTCGTGCAGGCCGGATTTGAAGTGCTGGTCGAAGCCGGTTACTCGCCGGAAATGGCTTACTTCGAATGCCTACACGAATTGAAATTGATTGCCGATTTGATGAACGAATCCGGCATCAGCGGCATGAGGTTCTCGATTTCCGAAACCGCCAAGTGGGGCGACGTGAGCGTCGGCCCGAAGATCATTGATGCCAGCGTGAAGAAGCGCATGGCGGCGGCGTTGAAAGACATCCAGTCCGGCAAGTTCGCCAAAGATTGGGTCAACGAATACAAAGGCGGCTACAAACGCTACAACGCGCTGCTCAAAAAAGGCGAACAACATCCGATTGAAAAGACCGGCGCGAAACTCCGCGCGCTCATGCCGTGGATGGGCAAGAAGAACATCAAAGGCGCACAAGCTGCTTACTGATTCAAACTCACAAACACAAAAGCCGCTGGAGCAATCCAGCGGCTTTTGTGTTTCAAAATCTGTGTTTCATCCGTGCCCATCTGTGGCTAAAAATTAGCCTCCCAACGAACTCGCATCCGTCACGTCGCCTTTGTTGAAGTCCACATATTCCTCGGTCAGATCGGCGGCATACATCACCGCGTTCGCCTGGCCGAGATTCAGGTTGATGTGCAGTTCAAATTCTTTCGGTGCAACGGCGGCACACAATTCCTTGAACGTGGCTTTCGTCGGCTGGCCGCGTTTCAGGCTCCAGAGAATTTTCTTCGATCCGAGCGCGGCATAGCCGATGTCAATTTTCTCCTCAACTACTTTTGCGGAAGAATAACCAATCGCATCAATGATGCGCCCCCAATTCGGATCGCCGCCGTGCCAACTGGTTTTCACGAGCGCGCTGTTCGCTACCGCGCGCGCGGCGGCATCAGCATCTTGAATCGTCTTCGCGCCATTCACGCGCACCGTCACGACGCGATGCACGCCCTCGCCATCCCGCACAATTTTCTTGGCGAGCTCCAGACAGACATGATTCAACGCGGATTGGAAAACCTTGAACTCTGAACTCTGAACCTTGAACTTTTTATTTCCCGCGAGGCCATTCGCCAGCACCAGCACCGTGTCGTTCGTGCTCATGTCGCCGTCCACGGTGATGCGATTAAAACTGTGCGCGACGGCTTCGTTCAACGCGGCTTGCAAAACTTTCGCGCCAACCGCCGCGTCCGTGGTGATGAACGCCAGCATCGTCGCGTGCAAGCCGCCGTGCGGCAACGCCGCCGGCCGCGCGCCCGTCGCGGACATTCCCGGCTGAATCATTCCCGCGCCTTTGCAAATGCCGCCGATGCGAACTTTTTTTCCACCGAGCAAAAATTCAATGGCGATTTGCTTCGGACGCGAATCGCTCGTCATGATCGCTTCTGCCGCGCGGTCGGCGTGCACCGCCGAGTAGCCCAGCTCGATTACCGCCTCGACGATGCCCGCGCGGACATTGTCCATCGGCATCGTCACACCGATGCGACCCGTCGAACCCACCAGCGCGCGACCAGCGGAAAGTCCCAAAGCTTTTTCGGTGAACGCAACCATTTCACGCGCGTCGGCCATGCCTTGCTTGCCGGTGCAAGCGTTGGCGTTGCCGGAATTAATGACGACCACTTGCGCCACGCCTTTTTTCATGCGCTCGACGCAGACTTTTACCGGTGCGGCGCAAACCTGATTCGTCGTGAACATGCCGGCGACCGTCGCAGGTGTTTCGGAAACGATGAGCGCGAGGTCGCGCTTTGCACCTTTGTTTGAGCCTTTGCCCGTGCCAAGTTTTTTGATGTCGCAAAAAACGCCGCTGGCGAGGAAGCCGGTGGGCACGATGATGGAGCCGGGAATTTCTTTAAATTTATTTTTCATAATCAAATCGTAAATTCAGTTTTGAATTTTGAATTTTTAGTTTTGAGTTGGAAAGAACAGATTCATCCGGCCAACTAAAAATTAAGAATTAAAAACTTAAAACTCAATTTTCACTGCATCAATCTCCAGCCGCACCATGCGGACGTGGATTTTTCCATCTGCCGCCGGCGGATGCTTGGCGAGGTAGCGTTGCGTGACGGTGGCAATGAATTCTTCGCGCACACTTTCCGGCACACGCTGCGTGAACGGCAGCCAGGTCGTGCGCAACCACGTCGCAAAACTATCCGCGCCGGCGTAGCCCACGTCTTTCGGTGTCAGTTTAACGGCGTGAATTTTGAAGCCATGTTTCGGCAGCCAGGCTTCGTAATCATCCGGCGCGTAAAAAAAATACGGCAACGGCATCCGACGGAAAAATTCGCGCCAGCGCTTGAGTCGCATCACCGGGCGCATGGCGCGAAAGACATCGTGTGCGTTGCCCTTGCCGCCGCAGGACACGACGAACCGCCCGCCGGATTTCAAAACGCCGGCAACGCCTCGGAGCACAGCCTCGTGGTCATCCACCCAGTGCAGCGCGGCGTTGGAAAAGACGAGATCGAATTTTGTTTCCGCCTGAATTTTGCGCGCGTCGCAGGCCTGAAATTTTAAGTTTAAAATCTTTGACGTCGGAAAAACTTTTTTCGCAAAAGCAATCATCTCCGGCGAGACGTCCGCGCCCGTCACTTCGCCACGCGGCACAGCACGGGCGAGTTCGGCGGTTACCTTGCCGTCGCCGCAGCCGAGGTCGAGGATGCGTTCGTCACCACGCAGTTTTAATTTTGCGATGAGTTCGCGCGCCCAGCGTTGCTGCACGGCGGAATTCGCCGCGTATTCAGCGGCATTCCATTTTGTGAGTTGCACGGTCTTGGTCGACACGATCAAACCAAGCCGGCGGTTTCCGGCCAGCCGCAGAGAATGTTCAGGCTTTGCACGGCCTGGCCGCTGGCACCTTTGACGATGTTGTCCTCGGCGCTCATCACGACGAGCCGGCCCGTGCGCGAGTCGAGCCGCCACGCGATCTCGCAGACGTTCGTGCCGACGACATTTTTCGTGTCGGGCAACGCCTTGCCTTCGAGCAGCCGCACGAACGGTTCATTTGCGTAGGCCGCCATGTAGCATGCGGAAATTTTTTCGGCGAGCGCAGCCATTTCTTCGGAGGTGGAAAAATGTTCCTCCGGCGCGAGATATAGCGTCGTCAAAATTCCCCGGTTCACGGGAATCAAATGTGGCGTGAATTGGATGGTGACTTTGGTTTTTGCCACGAGCGAAAGCTGTTCTTCAATCTCGGACAAATGCCGGTGCTTCGGCACGCCATAAGGCCGCACGCTTTCGTTGCACTCGCAAAAAAGATAATCAATGTCCGCCTTGCGGCCGGCGCCGCTGACGCCGCTCAGCGAATCGGCGATGATGCCGTTCGACTTGATCAATCCGGCCTTGAGCAGCGGAATCACCGGCAGCAAGATGCTCGTCGGATAACAGCCGGGCGAGGCGACGAGCAAAGATTTTTTGATCTCGTCCCGATAAAATTCCGGCAAACCGTAAACGGCTTTCTTCAACAGTTCCGGCGCGGGATGGTCGTGTGCGTAAAATTCTTTGTAAGTCTCCGCGCTCTTCAAACGAAAGTCCGCGCTCAAATCAATCACCGCGCAACCGGCGGCATTCAGCGGCACGGCGAATTCCGCGGCGACGCCGTGTGGCAGCGCGAGGAACACTACATCCGCCTGCTTTGCGAGCAGTTCGGCGTTCGGCTCGACGAAGCGGAGCGTTTTCGATTTTGGATGGCTGGCAAATTTGGGATACACATGGGCGAGCGTCTGACCGGCGTTCGCACGCGACGTGACGGCGACCAGTTCCGCGTGCGGATGGTTCAGGAGCAGTTGCACGAGGACTTCGCCGGAGTAACCGGATGCGCCGACGATAGCGACTTTTTTCGTTTTCATTTCTTAAGGCAAAATTGAACAACAAAGGAACGAAGGAACAAAGTTTTTTCAGCCCTTCATAACTTTGTTTCTTGGTTGTTCCAAAACAAAAAACCCGCCGGCACTGGCCAGCGGGTTTGGGAAACTTTCCGTTGCGATCAACGCTTCGAGAACTGGAAGCGTTTGCGCGCGCCGGGCTGGCCATATTTTTTGCGTTCGCGTTCGCGCGGATCGCGCGTCAGAAAACCTTCTGCCTTCAAGGCGGGACGGAGATTCGCGTCAAATTTCAACAACGCGCGGGAAATGCCATGCCGCACCGCGCCAGCCTGACCGTTTGGGCCGCCACCTTGCACATTCACACGCACGTCGAGCTTGTCAGACGTGGCGGTGATGGTCAGCGGCTGCGTCACCGCCGAACGCTGGGTGTCGAGCGGGAAATAATTTTCGAGCGGGCGGCGGTTGATGGTAATCTTGCCGCTGCCAGGCGCGATGCGGACACGGGCAACAGCGGTCTTGCGACGGCCGGTGCCGAGAAATTCATTTGAGGTTTTGGTGGCCATACAAAATTTTAGTTAGCAGCTTTGATCACATCAGGCGTCTGCGCGGCGTGGTCGTGCGTCGGACCCTTGAATACTTTCAGTTTGGTGAGCAATACCCGGCCAAGGCGATTCTTCGGAATCATACCTTTCACGGCGTGCGTGATAAGCTGTTCGGGTTGTTGTTCACGAACTTGCGCAACGGTCTTATATTTTTCGCCACCCTTCCAGCCGGAATAGCTCATGAACTCCTTGTCCGATTCCTTCTTGCCGGTAACGCGGACTTTTTCCGCGTTAACGACGATCACGAAGTCTCCCGCATCAAGGTGCGGCGTATAGACAGGCTTGTTTTTGCCGCGCAGGATGTCGGCCACTTGAACGGCCAGGCGGCCGAGAACCGCGCCGTCGGCATCAATAACATGCCACTTGCGCTGATCCAGATTCACTTTCGGCAAATACGTTTTCATTTCAAAATTTCAATCAAATGGACGCGGAATTTATCAAATGGAGGAATGAAGTCAACATGTGATTTCCAAATAAATTGGTCAGACTTCATTCCTTCCGCGCGCCCAACTTGTCCGCCGCGACGGCTGCGAGAATGACAAAGCCTTTCACCACCTGCTGCCAGAACGGCGAAACGTCGAGTAGGAACAGGCCGTTGTTCAGCACGCCGATAATCAGGCAGCCGAGCACCGTGCCGAGAATGGAGCCGCGTCCGCCGGAGAGCGAAGTGCCGCCGATGACGACCGCCGCGATGGAATCGAGTTCGTAGCCGAGGCCGGCCTTGGGATCAGCGGCATCAAGCCGCGCGGTGACGATCAAGCCCGCGACCGCCGCCAGTGCGCCGCCCAATGCATAGACCCAAATTTTGACGCGGTTCACGTTGATGCCGGAAAATGCCGTCGCCTTCTCGCTGCCGCCCACGGCGTAGATGTAACGGCCCAGCACGGTGCGTCGGGAAATGAAATAGAACATCGCGACGAGCGCAGCGGAAATCCACACAGCCATCGGCACGCCGAGCCAGAAGCCCGCGCCGATGAAACCAAATTGCGGGCCGAGGTCGGTCACGGGAAATCCGCCGGTCCACAACATCGTGAGTCCGCGCGCGATGCTCAACATGCCCAGCGTGGCGACGAACGGCGGCAGCTTGAACCGCGTGATGGCAAAGCCGTTGAACCAGCCGAGCGCAAGTCCGACGAGAATGCCCGCCACCATCGCGCCAAACGGAGTGAATTGCAGCACCACGCCAAAAACTTTCAACACGAGTCCATTTTTCAGAAGCCCTGCCGCCACTGCGCCGGCCAGTCCAAGCATTGCGCCGACGGACAGATCAATGCCGCCGGTGAGGATGATGAGCGTCATGCCGATGGAGAGGCAGAGATTGACGGAGATCTGCAGCAGGATGTTCCGCTGGTTCGCGATCGTGAGAAACTTGTCCGAAAGCAGCGCGAGTGCGATGACCATCACGGCCAGCGCGACGAGCGGCTGCAGGCGTTTCCAATGTTCGGATTTAAACATAAGACTTTTTTAACAGGAGCAAACAGAGGAAACGGAGAGGATAAATTCTTTCCAATTCATTTCAGCCAGAGTCTGATTTGCTTTCATCTCTGTTTCCTCTGTTAGCTCCTGTTGATTTTTTCCTGTTCAAATGTTTTTGTTGGCTCCGGGCAAGATGAGGCGATGCACGCCATCCACAAGTTTCATTTCGTGGAAGTTGATGAGTAGTCCGACCGGCACATTCAACAGCTTCATGTAACTCAAGAGTTGAGCCTTGTGGATTGGCAAGATGGATTCCACGGCCTTGGCCTCAACCAAAACGCACTCCTCGACGAGCAAATCAAACCGCAGCGGTTCTTCCTTTGTGAAACCTTTGTATTGGATTTGCACCGTCTTCTGGCTGATGGGTTTCAAATTCCGCAGTTCAAGTTCCTTGGTCAGACACCATTCGTAAATGGACTCAATCAGTCCCGGCCCTTTGTCGCGATGCACCTCGATGGCCGCGCCGATGATCTGTTCAGTCAGCCCGCTAGCTTTGGAAAAGAGTGGGTGCATATTTTATCAGGGGGAAATTTAACAGGAGGAAACGGAGGGAACGGAGAAAAAAATCCCCTGATTCAGCCGGACGTTAATCTGGTTTGCCTTCATCTCTGTTTCCTCTGTTTGCTCCTGTTCAATTCTTTTGGGTTTCGGTCTGGATCGGAATCACTTTCAACGGCTTCAGGTCGGTGGATTCATCATCCACTTCCGCGCAGCCGACGAAAGAAATTTTCGCGCCGACTTTTGCCTGCTCGCGCAACTTCGGCAACACGCGCGTCTCAACGATATGATTCAGCGCGGCGGAAATGTCATTGAAGTCCTGTGAGTTCGGATAGTTGTTCGCGTCCAACAGGCCCGTGCCGTCGCGGAGTGCGTTGCCGAAGATGAGGCCGGTCTGGAGTGAGACTTCGGCGTTCGTGCTGCCATCCGTCACTGCAATCGAAGTCTCGTCATCCGAAACAGCCACGACGCGTCCACTGCCGGAGACGAAATAAAAATAGCCCTCGCTCAAGCCGACGCTGCGGGAAAATTTCTTTTTCGCCGCTGCCGTGTCAGATTGGATTGCGGGCAGCAACATGTCGGCTTTCACGGTTTTGTCGCGCGATGTGAGAAGTTTGGTTGTCCAGAAAGTCTCCGCAAACTGCGTGGCGTTGAACGTCGCCGCCATTTTTTCCGCCGTCGCCGTTTTCATCGTCACGACGTGGAATAGTGGAAACAGCCGGCAAACACCGGCGATTACCACAATTGCGATGATCCAGCGGACGGCGCGCATGGCGGACTATTTCTTCCCGTAGTCGCCGTATTTGCTGACGTTTTCTTTCGTCACGACTTCCACTGGCACGGCAATTTTCTGCGCGAAGTCACGTTTGCCTTTGATGTATTCATCCGCAAATTCCGCTGACTGTTGCGCCATCTTTTTTGGAAACTGCATTCCAGTCGCCACAATTTTTCCCTCGGCGATTGATTTCACCACGTCGTCCGCGCCATCGAAGCCGAAGACTTTTACGTCTTTATCTTTGCCCGCCGTGACGAGCGCCTGATACGCGCCCATGGCCATCGAATCGTTGCCGCAGAACACGGCCTTGATGTTCGGATGCGCCTGCAACATGGATTCCATCACCTCGAGTCCTTTCGCGCGGTCGAACTCTCCGCTCTGCTGCGCCACCATCTTCAAACCGGGATATCGATCCACGACGCTGTGGAAACCCTTCGAGCGGTTCCACGTGTTGTTGTCGCCGACGATGCCGAGCAGTTCCGCGTATTCGCCTTCCTTGCCGACGGTCTTCACAAAAAGCTGGCCGAGTTTCACGCAGCCGGAATAACTGTCGGACAACATCTGCGAGGTGGCGGCGTTGGTGGAATTGATTTCGCGATCAATGCAAAACACGGGAATGCCCGCAGCCTTGGCTTTCTGCACATTGGCGATGGAGCCGTTTGCATCCGTCGGGTTGAACAGAACGGCTTTATAGCCGCCGGCGATGAGATTCTCAAAGTGCGCCGCCTCTTTTGCCGTGTCATTCTGCGAATCAAAAATCGTCGCATCGTAACCGAGTTCCATCGCGCGGGCCTTGGCGGTTTCGCCGAGCACGACGAACCAAGGATTGTTCAGTGTGGAGACGACCACGGCGATTTTTGGTTTCGCCGCGGCGTCCTCTGCGAAGGTGGATGTTTGCGTGAATAGTAGCGCCGCCGTGGCGAGAACGGCCGCGAACATTTGTTTGAGCCAGTTGGTTTTCATAATTATTTCTGCGTTTGTAGCGGCGCTCTGCGAGCGTCGCAGTTTGGTTTCGGACGGCGGTCACCGACCGCCGCTACAACACTCGTTTCACCGCCTGTTTCCAGCCGTCGTGAAGTTTTTTTACGACGGCGGCTTTCATCTGAGGGCGGAAAAGTTTTTGATTGCGCGGCAGTCTCGCGAGGTCGTTCAGAGATTTGTAAATGCCGAGACCGAGCATTCCCTGCATGGCCGCGCCCAGGGCGGAACTCTCAGCGACGTCAGAAACTTTTAACTCCGTCCGCGTCAAATCAGCGGTGAATTGCATTATGAAATTATTCCGCGTCGGGCCGCCGTCGCATTGCAGTGTCTTTAAACCGACCTGCGCATCCGCGCGCATCATGTCCAGCACGTCGCGGATCTGGTAGGCGATGGCTTCCTGCGCGGCGCGGACGATGTGCTCGCGCTGGGTGAAGCCGGACATGCCGACAATCGCCGCCCGCGCGTCGGGTGCCCAATACGGCGCGCTCAAGCCGGCAAACGCGGGAATGAGATACACGCCGCCGTTGTCCTTCACGCTCAACGCGAGCTGCTCGACTTCGCCCGCGCTCTGAATGATGCCGAGCTGGTTTTTCAACCACTCAATTGTCGCGGCGGAAAAATTGATAATGCCCTCGAAGGCGTAAGTCGGTTTGCCGCGCCAGACCCATGCCAGCGCCGTGACCGCGCCTTTTTTGGATGGCCGAAATTTTCCGCCGATGTTCAGTAACACCGAAGTTCCCGTGCCGAACGTGGCCTTCGCCGCGCCGGTTTGGTAGCATTGCTGCGCAAACAGCGACGCCTGCGAATCGCCCATCACGCCGACGATGGGAATGGGTTTCGGCAAAATTCCGGTGGCATCGGTCGCACCGAAATGCGCGGAGCATTCACGCGCTTCCGGCAGCGCCCGCATCGGCACGTCAAACAGGCGGCACAGTTTTTCGTCCCAGCGCAGCTTGCCAATATCGAAAAGCATCGTGCGGCTGGCGTTGGTGAAATCCGTGGCGAAAACTTTTCCAGCCGTGAGCCGGTGGATTAGATAGGTGTCAATCGTGCCGATGACCGCCTCGCCGCTCTTGAGTTTCGCGGCGATGCCCGGCTTTTCCGCGACAAGCCATTTCAATTTTGATGCCGAGAAATAAGTATCAATCTTGAGGCCGGTTTTCTGTCGGACAAAATTTTTGTGGCCCTGCGCGTGCAACTTCCGGCAAATCTCCGCGCCGCGCCGGCATTGCCAGACGATGGCGTTATGCAGCGGTTTGCCAGTCGCACGGTCAAACACGACGACGGTTTCGCGCTGGTTGGAAATGCTCAAGCCGGCGATTCGGAAAATTTTCTTGGGATTACGCGAGACGATTTCGCGGATGACTGCCAAAACATTTTTCCAGATTTCTTCCGCGTCATGTTCCACCCAGCCCGGCTGTGGGTAAATCTGGCGATGCGCTTTGGCGGCTTTGTCCAAAACTTTTCCGCGCGCGTCGAAGAGCACCGCCTTCGTCGCGGATGTGCTTTGGTCAATGGCGAGAATCAGACTCATCGTTTCAAAAGTTTCAAAGCAGTTTCACTCAAGCCTTCCATGCTAATGCCGTAGTGACGAAAAATATCCGCCTGCGCGCCGGGAACGGTTTCCTCGTCGGGAATGCCGACGATTTTGAACGGGGCATTGATTCCTGCTTGCATCAAAAGCGAAGCGCACGCCTCTCCGAGTCCGCCGTTCACCATGTGCTCCTCCACCGTCACGACCGCGCGGCATTCGCGGCCGGCTTTGAGAATGGCTTCCGTGTCGAGCGGCTTAATCGTGTGCATCGAAATGACGCGGCAGTTCAATCCTTGCTCAGCTAGTTTGCCAGCCGCGAGCAGTGCGTGAACTACCGTTTCGCCGTTCGCGATGAACGCCACTTCGTTGCCCTCGCGGAGCGTGATGGCTTTGCCGACTTCGAACTTCGTCTCCGGCTTGTGCAGGCCATACATCGCGGCTTTGCCGAAACGGACGAACATCGGTTTCGTCGCCTTGGCGGCGGCGAGGATGGCTTGGCGCGATTCGAAGTTGTCCGCGGGGACGATGATCGTGAGGTTGTTAATCGCGCGCAGGACTGCGAGGTCGTGCAGCGAATGATGCGTTGTGCCGAGAGCACCGTAGCTCGTGCCGGAGCTGATGCCGACGAGCACCGCGGGAACGTCCGAGTAACAGATGTCGTTCTTGATCTGTTCGAGCGAACGCGCGGTGAGAAAGCAGCCCGGCGAAACGCCGAAAGATTTTTTCCCGCACGCGGCCAGCCCCGCCGTGATGCCGACGAGATTTTGCTCCGCGATGCCGACTTCAACGAGCTGTTTGGGCAACGCCTTGCCGAACGGCGCAAGCTTGCCCGACCCGCGCGAATCGCTGGTGACGGCGATGATATTCGGATTGGCCTTTGCGAGCTCTTCGAGCGTGGCGGCAAACTCTTCAAGATTGGCGCGGCCCATTTTGAGGCCGAGCTGTTCCGCCATCGCTTTCGCGGCGGGCGTGAACATGGAGGGTGCGGGTGCGCTCATGATGTTGAACAGGAGGAAACAGAGGGAACGGAGAATTTGCGCCGGAGCGCGGCTCTGCGAGCCGCAGCATCCTGACTCACCTGTGAGCGTTCGGCTTGCAGATTCTGTTGGCAAAGCAGGAAGCTGCCGCGGGTCACAAACCCGCGCTCCGCTGGTGATGCAATCCTACTTTTCATGTCTCTGTTTCCTCCGTTTGCTCCTGTAAATTTTTTTCCGCCGTATCAAGCTCACCCAGTGCCTGTTTTAATTCCGCCTCGCTCGGCACGCCGTGATGCCACTTGGCAACATTTTCCATGAAGCTGACGCCTTTGCCTTTCGTCGTGTTCGCGATGATGCACGTTGGCTTGCCGACTTCGGCAGGCTTGCTCAATGCCTCGGTGAGCGCGGCGTAATCATGACCATTCACGATTTTCACCGCCCAGCCGAACGCGCGCCATTTTTCGTCGAGCGGTTCGTTACTCATCACGTCGCG
>CAIKKJ010000009.1 GCA_903827955.1 uncultured Verrucomicrobia subdivision 3 bacterium | reverse complement strand
TTCGCTGGGATACACGCAAACTCAATGATGGCGAGCGCGTTGTCGAAGCGGTCAAGCGCACCGTAGGCAAGCGGCTGACTTATGATCAATGTGTATGCCGGGAGTAAACCCCACTCAATTTGCGTTATCTATATACTCCCGCAATGTTTTGGTTTCCGATGGGAGATGCGGGGGGGGGGCGAGCGAAAACTTGAAATCAGCGCAGGGCGGGCGCAGACTTGCGTGTGCATACGCTGGCGGCCATGGCGGGGAAACTGAATCGTTCGACGGTCTATCTGTCGGGGCTACTAAAGCGCTTTGAACTGCCCGCCACCGAAGGCGCGACCTACCCGGAGGCTTATCTGGAATTTTTCCGCACGGTGATTTATCTCCGCACGTTCGGTGTCAGTGAAGAAACACTGCGCGAGCTTTGGGTGCTAGAGAAAAAGCTGCTGATGTTGTTGCATGTGGATTCTACCGGAAGCCGGACATGGTGTTTGGACTCGTGTGGGCGCTCCACGCAACGTGAGCGGCGGTTACTGCTGAGCAATTTCGACCTTGGGATTCCATTGGAAGCGCGGGAAGTCCAAACGGGATTGGATTTTGGAGATCGGCTGCCGGAATTGTTTGAGGGTAAAGCGATGGGTGAGGATGCACTGCGTGTGCTAGATGCTTGCTTGAAACTCCAGAAAACCATCCGCAACGAGGTGCGAGCGGAATTGCCGCACGTGCGGGAAGCCGCGAAGTGGGCGGGGCTGATACCGAAGTGACATAACTATGGAACCACAATGGAGCAACTGGCTGGAGCGGCTTTACGACCTCCGGCGAGATAAAAGCGGTTCGCACGAGCGACCGCACAAACCGGCGTTGCTGCTGAGCATCATTGACCTGGTCGATCGCGGCGTGGTCACGTGTAATGAAGTCCCGTTGAGCGACGAACTCGTCAAAACTTTCAAACGCTACTTTGCGGTGGTGAGTCGGGAAAACGATCAGCCAACCATTCAGAATCCCTACTTCCACTTGTGCGGCGATAAATTCTGGCAACTCGTGCCGGTCGCTGGGGAAAGTGCCATCTACAAAACCGGCGCAACGTCAGGCGCACCGAGCGTGGCGGAATTGCGGCGACGGGTGGCCTACGGGACATTTGATGACGGGATGTGGCATTTGTTGAGTGAACCGGTGGCGCGACATCAATTACGGGAAGCGCTCATCGCCAGATATTTTCCTGACGACCGCGACCAACTCGCCGCGCTGGTGGTCGCGAATCAGGCCACGCCGGCGGCGGAACCACTACGGGAAGAAATGCCGCCGGGGCGGGATGGGGCATTCCGGCGAACGATTCTGGAGATCTATGATTACCGGTGTGCGGCGTGTGGCGTGCGGGTGATTCTGGACCAAGCTATTTCGCTGGTGGAAGCGGCCCACCTGATTCCATTCAACGTCAGCCGCAACGACAAACCGACGAACGGGATGGCGCTCTGCCCGAATCATCATTGGGCGATGGACCGACACTTGATCGCGCCGGTGCCGGACAGTAAAAAACGCGCGGGCATCTGGCGCGTGAACGAGGAGCGGTTGGATGACCGGATTGAAGGCCAGCGTGAATTGGTGGCAATCGCGGGCAAATCCGTTATTCCACCGGGCGAAGAAAAGTTTTATCCGGCGCTGGAAAGTTTGCGGTGGCGCGAGGAACATCTGGTCACGGCCTACTGACATGACTGCCAATTCTGAATCACACAACCCGGGCCGCGAATTGACATTGCCAGTATTCGGTCTGATTGAGCCAGAGCGCGTGCTGGTGACGGACGAATTATTCGCCGTGGTGCGGGACAAGTTTCCAATCTCCCCCGGACATACGCTAATCATCCCACGTCGTGCGCTCACGCGCTTCAAAGAACTTACCGCAGCGGAAAAAACGCGGCTGATGGAATGGGCGCAGTGGGCGCAAGACGAATTGCAACGCACGCTGACGCCTGCGCCTGAGGCTTTCAATCTGGGGCTAAATGATGGACCGGCAGCGGGACAGACGATGCCGCAATTTCATTTCCACGTCATCCCGCGCTACACCGGTGATGTGAGCGACCCGCGCGGCGGGGTGCGGTGGGTGATTCCGAGCAAAGCGAAATATTGGTGAGTCGCCGTTGGAAACTAAGTCTTAGGGCTAACATTTGCGAACCGATTTTCGGTATGTATGCGGACGGATGTTGGCCGGCAGATACAGAGGATGAATCGGGGTAAAACCATCTTTGGCCAGCTTCAGACAGGTGAGATCAGGATGCTCAGCCAGCAACTCAACAACTTCCTGGCCACGCTGCTGCAGATTTTTGGGCGGTGCGCCATAAGCAAGCACCACCGTTTTGGCTCGCTCCACGCCCCCGGCATCTTCACCGGCATCATGGAGCAACGCGCCGATGGCTTCATCCTCGCGGCCGCCGTTTTCGAGAGTAATGCTGGCGACGCCGAGCAGGTGAGCGATATAGGGCACGCCGGAGCCCTTGCGGATTTGACCGGCGTGCACCAGCACAGCGTATTGGAGGGCTAGATCGAATTTTGGAGAGAGGTTCATGACGGTAAGCGATTTGATGATGGCTGATGGGGAATTTGCTCTGGTGCGGCGTCGTGTTCGTTAAATATTATGGCGATGGCATTTTTACCAAACCGCTTTTCCATCAAGTCCCGGAATTTTGGATCTATGAAGGTCTGGTATGTAACGTCTTTATAGGCGGTGAATACTTCGGGATCAAAATCGGTTTTAACTCGGTCGACTTCACTTTGAATCTCCTGCTTAAACAGTCGGGCGATATCATCATCATTCGGCTGCTTACCGGCAACAAAAACCGCGACCGAAGAAGAAGCTTGGGGCTTTTCTGGAACGGATCAAACAAATCCTGAAGGATGACCAAGCGATGCCGCGCAAACAGCGGCACACAGCCAAACGGATTTGGGAGCGGCTGTGTGCGGATGGCTTCACCGGCGGCTACACCGTGGTCAAGGATGCGGTGCGAGAGCTGACACAGAAGACCCAAGAGGTGTTTGTGCCGTTGCAGCATCTCCCTGGCGAGGCGCAGGTGGACTTCGGTCACGCGCTGGCCAACGTGAATGGCCGGTTGCGCAAGGTGGCGTTCTTCGTGATGGCGTTGCCGTATAGCGACGCGGCCTTTGTGATGGCGTTCGAGCGTGAATGCACCGAGACGTTCTGGGAGGGGCATGTGCGGGCGTTCGAGTTCTTCGGCGGCGTTCCCAACCGGATCACCTATGACAACACGAAGGTGGCGGTGAGCAAGATATTGGGGAAGGAACGGCGATTAACGCAGGGATTTCTCCAGCTCAAAAGCCATTACCTCTTTGACCATCACTTCTGTCGGGTAGCGCGTGGCAACGAGAAGGGCGTGGTGGAAGGTCAGGTGAAGTTTACGCGCCTGAACTACTTCGTGCCGGTGCCGCTGGCCGGCGACATGGCCGGACTCAATGGCCATCTGTATCTACGCTGCAAGGATGATCAAACCCGCTGGCTGCGTGGTCAGACGGGCACCAAAGCGCAGTTGTTGTTGGACGATCAAAAAGCCTTCCTGCCACTGCCGACCACACCCTTCGAGGCCTGCCGCAAGTTTTCAACGGCGGCCAGTTCGTTGTCGCTGGTGCGGTTTGACCGGAACGATTATTCGGTGCCGGTGCGCTATGCCCACCATCCCATCGTAGCCAAGGGTTATTTTGACCGAGTCGTCTTGTGCGCCGATGGTCACGAAGTGGCACAGCATACACGAATCTGGGAAGACGAGCAGGTTTGCTTTGAACCATTGCATTATCTGGCGCTGCTGGAGACCAAGCCCGGAGCATTTGATCATGCCCGACCACTGATGGGTTGGACGTTGCCAGAGTGTTTTGCGCTGTTGCGCCGCCGACTGGAGGCGGAACGGGACGGCGATGGCACGCGCGAGTATATCAAGGTGCTTCGGTTGCTGGAGAAGCACCCGCTACCAAAGTTACGGCGGGCCGTGGAACAGGCACTGGCGGTTGGAGCCATCACCCGCGATGCCGTGGCGCAGTTCCTCTATCCCCGGGAAGACTGGAGTGCCACGCTGTTCTCATTGGACGGACATCCACATCTACGGCACGTTCGTGTCGCCGCGCCGAATCTGGCTTTATACACGGAACTGGTCGGAGGTGTGGCATGAGCAAAAATCCCGCCGTGCTCCTGCT
>CAIKKJ010000008.1 GCA_903827955.1 uncultured Verrucomicrobia subdivision 3 bacterium | reverse complement strand
GCCACTTTGATTTGGGCATCCGCCAGACCGCGTTCTGCGAGCAATTTCAGCTCGCTCAGGTTGTTGGCACTATGAACGGAAATCTTGTAAAGACTGGAATCCAGACGCGCGGAGCTATCCGCCCGGACGGCAAGCACCGACCACAAGCTCAAAAATAATATGGATCCGAACACAATCTTCATAACTATTCAACCTCAGTTATCGGCAGAAAATCGCCGTGACTTGAGTTGAATGCCATGAATCAATGTTACACCGCAATCGGCGCTTTGATGCCCGGATGCGGGTCGTAGTTCACCAGTTCAAAATCCTCGAACTGGAAATCGTGGATGTTCTTCACCGCCGGATTGATTTTCATTTGCGGCAGCGGACGCGGCTCGCGCGAGAGCTGGAGTTTGGCCTGCTCGAGATGATTCGCGTAGAGGTGCAGGTCGCCGAAGGTGTGGACGAAATCGCCCGGCTTCAGGTCGCACACCTGCGCTACCATGCGCGTGAGCAGCGCGTAGCTCGCGATGTTGAACGGCACGCCGAGAAACAGATCCGCGCTGCGCTGGTAAAGCTGGCAGCTCAACTCGCCCTCCTGCACGAAAAACTGAAACATCGTGTGGCACGGCGGCAACGCCATCGTCTCGATCTCGCCGGGATTCCACGCGCTGACGATGAGCCGGCGCGAATCCGGATTCTTTTTGATCTGCGCGATAACGCCATCAATTTGGTTGATGCTCCGGCCATCCGCCGTGCGCCAATCGCACCATTGCGCGCCATAGACGCGGCCGAGATCACCGGTCTCCTTGTTGGCCCACTCGTCCCAGATGGACACGCCGCGTTCCTGCAACCAGCGAACGTTCGTCTCGCCACGCAGGAACCATAGCAGTTCGTAGATGATGGATTTGAGGTGGAGCTTCTTGGTGGTGAGGACGGGGAAATTCTGGCGCAGATCAAACCGCGCCTGTGCGCCGAACACGGAATAGGTGCCAGTGCCGGTGCGGTCGGCCTTGAACTTGCCGTGGTCGAGGACGTGCCGGAGCAAATTGTGATACTCAATCATTACGCGAAAAAGTTAAGCATGAATGTTGCGTCGGAAAAAGAATTTTAGCCACAAAGCTCATATTGAAATCGTCTCGCCACACCAGGTTTTTGTTGTAAAACTTTTGCCGCAATGCGCATCCTCGCCCTTGATCACGGAACTAAACGCATCGGCGTCGCGGTGAGCGACGAGACCAATACCATCGCGTTGCCGCTCGAATACATTCCCGCCGAGCCGTTCGCGGAATTTCTGGTGCGCCTGAAACAGATTCTCGCGGAGAAGGAAGTAGATTTCATCCTCGTCGGCATGCCGCGCAATATGGACGGCAGCTTCGGTCCCGCCGCGCAGAAAGTGGAAGTCTTCGTCGCCGCGCTCAAATCCGCCGTGACCGCGCCGATTAAGTTGTGGGACGAGCGTCTGACTTCCACGATGGCCAATCGCGCGATGATTCAAGCCAATGTGCGCCGCGATAAACGCAAAGAAAAAGTGGATGCCATGGCCGCGGCAATCCTGCTGCAAAGCTACCTGGACATGGGGCAATGAAACTTTTATGCAGCCACAGAGCCACAGAGTGCACAAAGAAAAACTTTTGATTCCGACTCTGTGTCCTCTGTGCCTCTGTGGCCAATGACCTTGAACTCCCTGAAATTCAAACTCGTCATCGCCTACGACGGCACGGCCTATCAAGGCTGGCAGGTGCAGAAAATCGGCACCGGCGTGCAGGAGAAAATCGAGGCCGTGCTGAAGCGATATTTCCCCAGCGCGCCGCGCCTGCACAGCAGCAGCCGCACAGACACCGGCGTTCACGCGCTCGGCATGGTGGCGCATTTTGAAATTCCCCAGTCGGAAGGCAAATTGCCTGCGCCCCGCCTGGCCATCGCGTTGAACGCTTTTTTGCCGGACGATATCCGCGTGCTATCCGCCAAGCGCGTGCCGGAAAAATTTCACGCCCGGTTCCACGCCACCGGCAAACAGTATCGCTACACCGTCTGGAACCTTCACGCGCTGAACCCCCTGCTTCGCCAGCACGCGTGGCACGTCCCGCGCCCGCTGGACTTGAAGCGGATGCGCGCGGCGGCCAAGGCATTGGTCGGCAAACATGATTTCAAATCCTTCGCCGCCACGCAAAATTACGAAATGGAATCCACCGTGCGCACATTGACGCGCTGCGATATAAAAAAATCCGGCGCGCAGCTCACGTTCATCATCGAAGGCGACGGTTTTCTCTACAAAATGTGCCGCGGCATCGTCGGCACGCTCGTGCAAATCGGCTACGGACGTTTTCCGGCCGACGGCATCCACGCGATGCTCGCGCACAAGAACCGTTGCCAGGCCGGCATGAGCGCGCCGGCTCATGGGCTGGTGCTGTGGAAGGTGTTTTATCAGCCACAGAGAAGCAGAGCCTCAGAGCGAAAAGAAAAAAAAGCCTCTGTGTCTCGGTGACTCTGTGGCAAATACCATGAACATCGTCCTCCTCGAACCGGAAATCCCGCCGAACACTGGCAACGTCGCGCGGCTCTGCGCCGCCACGCGCACGACGCTGCATCTCATCGAGCCGTTCGGCTTCAAGCTGGACGATGCACAACTCAAGCGCGCCGGCATGGATTACTGGCAGCAAGTGACGTGGCATCGCTGGAAAAGTTGGACTGCGTTTGCGGAGAAACTTCCATCCACCGCTCGGTTATGGTTTATCGAATCAAACGGTGATAAAAATTATAGCGAGGTAAAATTTGCCAGTGACGATTATCTGGTGTTCGGTCGCGAGACGGCCGGCCTGCCGAAACAACTGCTGGAAACGCACCGCGAAAATTGGCTGCGCATCCCGATGTTCAACGCGGAATCGCGCTCGCTGAATCTGTCTAACTGCGTAGCGCTGGTTTTGTTTGAGGCCTTGCGGCAGCAGGGTTTTCCGGGAGAGATTTACTGACCGCGAACCCTCAAAATATCAGTAGCTGATTTTGTCCGTCTTGGTTTTCCATTCCGCAAAAACCTCCAACGCCTCCGGGCGCAGCAGCTGTTTCATGGGGATAATCCGTTTGGAAATCGGCTGCGCCACTTCGCGGTAGATCAGATCGTCGTCAAAATTTATTTTTGCTGCATCCTTGCGCGTGTTGGCGAAATAGACTTTTTTGAAGCGCGCCCAGTAAATCGCCGAGAGACACATCGGACACGGTTCGCAACTGGTGTAAAGCTCGCAGTCATCAAGTTGGAACGTCTTCAGTTTTTTGCACGCATCACGAATGGCGGCAACCTCCGCGTGCGCCGTCGGATCATTCGTGGACGTGACCTGGTTCCAGCCGCGTCCGACCACCTTACCCTTGCGCACAACCACGGCACCAAACGGTCCGCCGCAGTTCGCCCGCATCTTTGAAAGCGAGAGCCGGATGGCCGCCCGCATGAATTGCTCCTTCATCAGACAGAATTAACAGAATCAATAGAATTTGAAAAAGGGAATTCTGTAAATTCTGTTAATTTTGCCTAAGACTTTTTCCGAACAGCAACCGGAGGCTGTTCATCACCACGATAACCGTGCTGCCCTCGTGGCCAACGACGCCGAGGGTCAATGGAATTTTTCCGAGCAGCGCAAACGTAACCAGCACTACCACCGTGCCGAGCGAGATAAACAAATTCTGTTTGATGATTCGCTGCGCCCGCTGGCTCAAACGGAAGGCGGCGAGAAAATTTTCCAGCCGGTCGTGCATCAGCACCACGTCGGCCTGTTCCAGCGCAGCGTCGGAGCCACGCGCTCCCATCGCCACGCCAATGTGCGCAGCGGCGAGGCTCGGCGCGTCGTTCACGCCATCGCCGATCATCGCCACCTTTTTCCCCTGCCCGCTCAACTCGCGGATGGCAGCAACTTTTTCGTCCGGTTTCAATCCGGCGCGGACGTCGTCCAATTTTAATTCCACGCGCAGATGTTCAGCGGCGGCTTTGTTGTCGCCGGTGAGCACCACGGACTTCAAGCCTACCTGGCGCAAGTCATCAATGACTGACGCGGCCTGCGGACGAATGTCATCGCGCAAGATGATGCGGCCAAGCAAAACGCCCGCCGCCACCCATACTTCGGAAGTGCCAATGCCAGATGAAGCTCGCTGAAATTCGTCTCTCTGAATTAGCGAAGCCACCCACTCGCGTTTGCCGACGAAAACTTCCGCGCCGTCATGCTTTGCGCGCAAGCCTTCGCCGGTGACAGATTCAAACTTGGGGAACTCAATCGCGACCAATCCCTGCTGCTTGCCATGCCGCGTGATGGCGCGGGCAAGCGGATGCGTGGATAGTTTTTCCAGCGAATAGGCCAGCGTGGCGATTTCGCTTTCGTGACCGGGCGGAAAGCTTTCCACCTTCTCCACGCGCAGTTCGCCAGTGGTGAGCGTGCCGGTCTTGTCGAGGCAGACGATATTGACCTCGGCGAGTTTTTCCACCGCCGCGCCGCCGCGAAAAAGAATTCCATGCCGCGCGCTCCACGCAATCGCCGCCAGCACCGCGCTCGGAATGGAAAGCACCAGCGCGCACGGCGACGACACGACGAGCAGCGTCATCGTGCGGTAAAAAGCCGTGTGCGCCACGAGACCGAAACCGAGCCACCACACAAAAAACATCGCCAGCGAAAGCCCTAGCACGCCGTAAGTGTAGTAAGTGCTGAACTTGTCGGCGAATTGCTGTGACGGTGCTTTTTGCTGCTGCGCCTCACGAATGAGCGTGATGATTTTTTGCAGCGAGCTTTCGGCGGCTGGCTTGGTGACGACGATTTCTACCGCGCCCCAAAGATTGATCGTGCCGGCGAGCGCGAGGTCCCCGACTTTCTTTTCCACCGGCGCGGCCTCGCCGGTGAGGTTGGATTCATCCGCCGCCGTCGTGCCTTTGACAATTTCGCAATCCACCGGAAACTGCGAGCCGGGCTTGATGAGCAGCCGCGCACCTTTGAAAATTTTTTCGACGGCAACTTCCGTTTCATTTCCGTCTGCGTCAATGGCGGTCGCGGTTTTCGGAGCGTCGCGAAACAACGAACGGATTTCTTTTTGTGTGCGCCCCAGCGCGTAATGTTCCAGCGCGCCGGAAAATGAAAATAAAAATAAAAGTGTCGCACCTTCCGCCCACGCGCCGATACACGCCGCGCCCACCGCGACAGCGAGCATCAGAAAATGCACATCCAGCACGCGTTTCTGCAATCGTTCCCACACTTCTTCCGCCGGATAAAATCCACCGGCGATATATGCCGCGACGAACGCGGCCACCTTGAATTGCGCCGGCAAAACAAACGCCGCCAGCAGACCGAACCCGCCGCAGAGAGTAGCGGCGACGAGTTGCAGCTTCCATTCGTCGGCGTGGTGATGATCGTCGTCATCATCCAGAATCTCCATCGTGCGCGGCTCGATGCGCGGGAACGGCAGGTCGCGCCAGCGCCAGAATTTCGGCGCGGTCGGACAGGTCACGCGCGCGATGGTCGTAGCCTCACCGCTGCGCTGAATGGTGATCAGTTTGCGTTCAAATTCAGTCAGCGGCGATTCGCAGGTGGCGCAGTCGCCCTTGCCCGCGAGCAGCAAACAGCCTTGGCTAGCGGGAGAATTTTGCGCGGCGGAAATTTTTTGCGTGAGCCGCTGCGTGAGTTTTTCCACGTCCGTCCGACCGAGCGTGGCGACGGAAATTTTTTTTTGCGAGGCATCAAACGTCACCGCCTCCAGCGTCGGCTCTTCCGCCAGCGCATCGGCAACGGAGCGCGCCAGGCAGGCTTCGGAAAGCGCATGATTATGACGATGACTCATCGTTTGATTTGTAACACAGGAAGCTGGCGCGGGCGAAGAAATTGTGTTTGCTTCCTTTGCAAAAAACTCACCGCAAAAATCCCGGCGAAATCAGCTAGGCGGCGGCTTGATTGCGGAAAATTGAAACCCGCGCAGGCCGGCGCTCGGATTTCGTCCCTGGGTCAGCGCGAACAATCGCCGGCCAAGTTCGTGCGCCAGCGCGTTCATCTCGGCGGCTTCCGACGGCGGCAGTGAACGGGCATTGTTGTATTCCCACAGCGCAATCCAGTTTTGAAAATGCTCCGGCTGCAAACCCAGCCGCATGTGTGCGCCCGCGAAACCGCCGCGATATTTTGATTCGCCGCCCGCTTGCAACGCCCAGAAATCCGCGATTTTTTCCAGATGCGCGGGCCAGTCCTGGATGTGCGCGTTAAAAATCGGCCCAAGCAATTCATGTTGTCTCACGTCGGCGTAGAACGGCTTGATGAGTTTCAAAATGCCGTCATGGCCGCCGAGCCGTTCGTAAAGTGAACGCGTTTCGCTCATCCGAGCAACGTCTTTGCTTTCGCCAACGCTTCATCGAGTTTGCTTGCGTCCTTGCCGCCGCCGCGCGCGTTGTCTGGCTTGCCGCCGCCTTTGCCGCCGACGATGGGCGCGATGGCTTGAATAATTTTGCCCGCTTGAACTTTCGCGGTGAAATCAGCCGAGACACTCGCGATCAGCGTGACCGCACCGTTCGCTGCGCCGCCGAGGACGACTACGCCTTTGAACTGGCTCTTGAGCGAGTCTGCGATGGCTTGCAACGTGTCGCCATCGTTCGAACCAAGATTGGCGATTATGGCGGGAATGCCGTTGATCGCTTCAGCGCGAGTCATCAAATCTTTCGCATTCCCAGCCGCCTCTTTCATGGTGGCCGTCCGCAAGGACTTCTCCAATTCTTTCTGATGCGCGAGCAAGGCTTCAACTTTCTTCTCCAGTTCGCCGACGGGCGAATTGATTTTGCCGGCGATGCTGCGGATGAGTTGCAACTGTTCGTTCGCCAAGCCGTAAGCGGTCAGACCGGCCACGGCTTCGATACGACGAACGCCAGCAGCCACGGCGGCTTCGCTGACGATGCGGAACAATCCGATCTCGCCGGTCGCGCGCGTGTGTGTGCCGCCGCAGAGTTCCATCGAATAGCCGTCGAGGTGCTGCGCACGGCCACCAATTTGAACCACACGCACCGTATCTCCATACTTGTCGCCGAAGAATTGCATCACGTCCTTGCGGTTCTTCACGTCGGCGTGCGCGACTTCCGTCCACGAGACGCCGGCGTTTTCGAGGATGCGTTCGTTGACGAGTTTCTCGATGTCGGCGACCTGCGCGGGCGTGAGCGGCGCGCTGTTGAAGTCGAAAGTCAACTTGTCCGGCCCGACGAATGAACCTTTCTGCGACGCTTCCTTGCTGGCGACTTCGTGCAACGCCCAGTGGAGCAAATGCGTGACGGTGTGATGACGCTGAATCGCATCGCGGCGCGACTTCTCCACGGCGAGCGTGATGGCTGCGCCGACTGCCGGAGCATCGCCGCCTTCGACAAAGTGCAGGAAGGTGTTGCCGGACTTCTGCGTGTTGGTGACGCGCCAGAGCTGGCCGCTGCCGGTCAATTCGCCGGTGTCGCCGACCTGACCGCCCATTTCAGCGTAGCACGCGCTGGCGTCGAGGATGACGGCGGTCTTGTCTTTGAGCGAAACGACTTCCACAACCTTGGACTGGACCGCAAGGTTCTCGTAGCCGACGAACTTCGTGGGCGTGGTGGTCTCGATTTGCGAGAGCGAAATG
>CAIKKJ010000007.1 GCA_903827955.1 uncultured Verrucomicrobia subdivision 3 bacterium | reverse complement strand
TGGCAGTCGCTTGTGACAATCTGCGGTTGCTTCGATGATTAGCATAGCCTTTTCCGTCAATGACTCTACCCCGCAAAACATGGGGGGACGCTAAATTCACAATCCCATTCCGGAACGCCAGCGATCAAATTCATTTTGAATATTGAAACCAGGCACAAGCAGACAACTTTTCGTGCAGGTGAAACCGGTGAATTTAACATTGTCATTGTGAGTGGAAGGGACAGCGCCAGATTTTCGCGAAGCCATAATCAACAAAGCGTGAATTGCCAAATCTCGAAAAGTTAATCAGTTCGCGGTGCTCAACAGGAAGTTTGTTCGCTGCGCTCAACAATGACGAATCGCGCGGCAAATTCACGGTCTCCATTTACGATGATCATTTCCCGCGCGCGGACGCCGGCGCTCATGCTGGCGGCAGCGGCTAAAGCCACCGCGACGCCAGCTCCCGGCCATCCGGTTCGATTCTTCCGCCCACCGCAATACCACCGCCGGTTCGATCCAATGCCCAAGCTGGCAAAACTCCCGCCACGCTCCAGCGTCCACGACCACGCGCCCCTTGTCATGCCGGAACATATTGCCCGACGCATAAACCACCGGCCCAGTCTTGATCGTGGTTTCAATCGTCCGCAACGTCTCCTGATATTTTCGTTTCACCGATTCTGGAAGTTGCCCGCTCGCCGCCTCCATCAAAAATTGGGACAGCCCACCACGGCTCCGATACGCCGCGATGATTTCATTTTGCCGTTTTCGGAACGCCACTGGCTTCGCACACTCCGGCAGCTCACCATTGTTCTGTGGAATAAACTCAGTGGCCTCGAAGAGCGGCCAGTAATACCGGAACCATTTTTCCGCAATCAGTCGCAGTGGTAGCGCCACCTCGCTACCAGGCAACCATTCCGCTTGATGTGTGGCGATCGTCCCGAGTTCGCTAATCCCGGTGCCAGTATCCATAGCTAATTCCTTTGGTCAGCGGATGCCGAAAGATGATTGGGTCTGAATTCGCGACTAAATGCTTTTCTACGAATGGCTTGAGGTTTTCCGCCCCCAGAAAAACGGGCAGTTTGGATTCGGGTTCGTAGTGCTCGCCCCCCTCTCATACCTGGAATTTCTTGGGCTTTATTTGGCTGGATAGGTAGGGTGTGGGTGCTCAGCGGCGTCGTTCTAGCAGTGGTTATTCGTCTGATCGGAGTTCTTTAACAAGATGTGTTCGCGCTACACCGTTAAAAAAAACGAGGCCAAAATCCGGCGGCGCGAGTTGCTGGAAGTTTTTGGGTTCGTGCCGAAAGAGGATATTCGGCCCACCGATCTTGCGCCCGTTATCTTGCCGGACGAGGATAGTTTTTGCTGTCGAGAAATGCGCTGGGGCTGGCGTGTGCCTTGGGATAAATCTCCGCTCATCAACGCCAAGAGCGAAACGCTCACCACGTTGCCCACGTTCAAACCGCATCTAGCGAATCGCTGCCTGATTCTTGCCGATGGATTTTTTGAAAAGGGCATCCGGTTCATTCAACCCGGCGAGCCGTTGTTTGCGTTGGCTGGCTTGTGGCAGAAGTTTGACGACGGCGAGAAATTCACGATGCTGACCACCACGCCGAACGACAGCGTTTCACCGCGCCGACCGGCGTGGCCGCGCTCAACGTCGGCGGCATGACGATTCACCGTTTCTGCGGGATGCTGATTGGCCCGGCGGCGGGACAATCGAACGAAGATTATTTCGCGCAGCTCCAGCGCGATCCGCGCCGTTCCATCCTCGCGGGGTTCAACCGCGTGAAGCGGTGCGAGGTTTTGGTGATTGATGAAATCTCCATGCTGCCGGGGCGACAATTCGAGTTCGTCGAATTTCTGTTCCGGCGGCTGCGCGGTCGCGATGTTCCATTCGGTGGCTGCCAGGTCATCGCCACAGGCGATTTCCTGCAACTGCCGCCGGTTCGCACCAGCGAAACGGAGCGTTACGATTGGGCGTTTCAATCGCCGGCATGGGCGGCTGCGGAGTTCCGCACGTTTGTTTTGGAAAAGGTTCGGCGACAGGATGAGCCGGGCTTTGTCCGCGCGCTGGCGGATTTTCGCGTCGGTCGCGTGTGGGGCGACTCGGCGCGGCTGCTGCAATCGCGGGTGCGGAGCAATCCGCCCGCGACGATGACGCGGCTGTTCACTCACAACGTGCAAGTGGACAAGTGGAATTCATTCCAGCTTTCCGAATTGCCGGGCGATGAAACGATTCTGCACGCGGAGCAATCCGGTCCTGACCTGCAACGGGAATTTCTCACGCGGAATCTGCTGACTCCGGTAACGCTGCATTTGAAGCCGGGCGCGCTCGTGATGTTCACCGTGAACAAAAACGAGCCGGGGCGGAATGAGCCGTTGTTTGTGAACGGCCAGATTGGAACTGTCGAGGCCGTCGAGCCGGATGCGGTGCTGGTGCGGTGCAAGGACGGCGCGGAGATCCGCGTCGAGCGGTTCACCTGGCGTTACGACGCACAGGATGATTCATCGGCGAGCTTCAGCCAGTTTCCGCTGCGGCTGGCGTGGGCGATGACAATTCATAAATCCCAGGGATTAACTTTGGATTCGGCTTACCTCGACATCCGCGCCGCCCGCGAGCCGGGTCAGGCTTATGTCGCCGTGTCGCGCGTGCGGTCACTGGCGGGACTGAATTTCAAGGAATGGTTCAAGGGCGTCCATGTGTCGCCGGAAGCCATCGAATTTTACAAAAGCAACTAACCACAGATGGACACAAATTTACACGGATTGCTGCGAACTTGGTTGTTTGGGGACGTGGATAAAATCAATGTCGAAAACAACCTCGTCGTTTTCAAGTTTTATAGAATTGGCGGGCACCAAAGCCGACTTGAACTGGTAACAAACCTTGCTGCGTCCATCGCGAACTACCTCTGTTCCGCCCACGTCTCGCTCCGCTCTCCGAAACTGCTTAATGGTTATGGCATACAACTCTTCGAGGTTATGTTTGATTCCCTTGAAAAGATTTTCGTCTGGATTCCCCTGGAGATTATTGAACTGTCGAAACGTCTTCTTTCCCCATTCCAATTTCACCGAGTATTTGCCGGATTTGAACATCATTTCACGACGCAGGATGTGCTCCAAGAATTTTTGTGCATCCGTTTTGAAATCCGGGCTGTTCACATTTATCCTGATGTAGGCATTTTTTCCTCGGAAAAAAAGTGGAGACAACATCTTCGGGCGTTCCTTGCCTCCGCGATCAAAGTTATCACCCTCCAACGCGAGTTCTTCGCGGTAGTCCGGTTTCTTAATTTTGTCTTGCCGGGCGTGGGCTTCTCTCTGGAGCGGCCATTTCATGTGAATGAATTTGTGAAAGGAGATTTACATGAATAACGGCGTAATGGAATTACAAAAAATCACCGGTCTGCTCGGCGCGGATGTTTTTTTCGTGCCGTGCATTTCGGGGACGAAAATCCCGGCGGTCACATACACGCAACGGCCATTCGAGGCGACGCAGACACCGGCCTATCGGTTCGCGCTGGCGTCGGGCGAATTCAACATCGCGGTTTATCTCGGGCAAATGTCCGGCGGGCTGTGCGCGCTGGACTTCGACCGCGATGAGGATTTGGCGGCGTTCCTCACCGTCAATCCGAAGCTGGCGACGACGACGCGCTCGCGCGGCAGTCGCGGCGGCATGGTGTGGTTCCGCGTGACGGGTGAATTTCCCGCGAGCTGCACCACGAAACATTTTGAGTGGCGTGCGAACGGGCGGCTTTCGACGATCTTCGGTCGGCATCCGAAAGGCATGGATTACACGCTGCTCGTCGAGGCCGCGCCGGTGGCGGTGACGTTCGCCGAATTGCAATGGCCGGACGGCTGGGATTTGCCCTGGGTCGGTGCCGCCGGTCGCGACGCGGCGGAAGCACTGGCGCGGGAATACGGTCAGCCGTTTTACACGAACAAAGACGGCAAGGTGAACGGCATCAACGAACGCTATTGGGCGGCGCTTTATGCCCGCGAAAACCGCGTGCTGTTCGACCCGGACGAAAGAAACTTTTACCGCTACGCGGCGGAAACTGGCCTGTGGGAAACCATCACGCCCGAAAGCATCCGCGAAGTCATTTCCGGCCGCATTTTGGAAATCAGCCGCACGTCGCAACAGTTCACGCTGGAAATTCAGATCACGCAAACGCGGCTTAACGCGGTGGTGTCGGCGCTCAAGGGCATTATCGAAAAACGCGGCGCGTTCAAGGTGAAGCAACGCTTCATCCACGTCGCCAACGGCGTGATTCGGTTTACCTACTGCGTATGCCGCCCCTCCACTTGCTGAAAAAATGAATTTGAATGACATGCCTCCGGTCTGGTCGGACCCAGAGGGAACGGTCAGAGGATTCGCCATTGAACCATTGCACCCCTCGGTGCCCGCTGCTGCGAGGGCGGATGCGGCGCTATATCGGCTGCTGGCTCTGGTTGACACATTGCGGATAGGTCATGCCCGGGAACGGAAGCTGGCCGAAATTGAATTAAAAAACTGCCTGAGCCATGTCAACGCCACTTGAAGAAATGCGGACAGTCGCCAAGCGACTACAACCGTTGGAGATTCCGTTTACATTCATCGGCGGGGCGGTGCTTGGCCTGCTGGTCGATGATCCCAAACTTTCGGAAGTTCGGAGCACGAAAGACGTCGATGTGGTGGTTGAAGTTGTGACCTATGGCGAGTATATGGCGCTTGAAGAACGACTGCGCCAAGCACGATTTCAACATGACACCTCGCAAGGTGCCCCGATTTGTCGATGGATTATAGATGGATGTCTGGTGGATATTCTGCCGAAAGATTCGGCGGCGTTGGGAATGAGTTCCAAATGGTTTCATGAAGTTTTGGCGTGCTCAAAAGATGTAGATTTGGGTGAGGGATGCGTAGCCAGAGTGATAACGCCGGCGTTATTTTTAGCCACCAAACTTGAGGCATTCAAAGATCGCGGCAAAGGCGACTACCTCATGAGCCGTGATTTGGGGGATATTGTTATTGAGCTAAAACGGCTTAACACCGAGCAACTGCATTTGACTGAACTCATACGGCGCGAATTTGATGCGTGCGGATTTCCAAAAGACTTCACTGACATAGCGCTTAAAAATGGGAAGCTACTAATTCTGCTAGATGGCGTGGACGAAATCCCAACAAACAATCTCGACCACGCAGTTGAAGACGTTAGGGAGTTTATAGACGATTTTAGCTCCAACCGTTTTATCATTTCTTGCCGAACTGCAATATATCAACCTTGGTTTACGCGATTCACCGATGTGTTTATTGCAGGCTTTAGCGACAGCCAGATAAAGCATTTTGTTTATAATTGGTTTCCGGCGCCAACAGGGCCAGGAATAAATTATCCCGCCTATTTACACAGCGCTATTTTTCATAAAAAAAATAGGGGTATACTAGATTTAGCCCGTAGACCTTTGCTGCTGTTTTTTATTTGCATGTATTACAAGGACGCGATGGGGCTGCCTGCCAATGTTGCCTCGCTATATGAAAAGACACTAGACCTTCTTTTGAAGAATTGGGCCAATGAAAAAATGGTTCGCAGCAATACAATTTTCCGATTTCTAAAACCAAGCCTGGAAATTCGATTGCTTGAGCAAATCGCCGGACCAGCTTTTATCAGAAATAAAATCTTTTTTACAAAACGTGAGCTGGCAGCTGGAATTAACGATTTCCTGCACAAAACAAATGAAAGTCTAAAAATAGATGGAGAGGATGTTTTGGAGGCAATTGAAAACGAACAGGGAATTCTTGAAACGAAAGCTCAAGATGTTTACTCATTCATTCACTTAAGTATTCAAGAATATTTGGCGGCACGGTTCTTTTACAATAGTAAAAAGATAAATTCATTCATTGCCGAATATTTTTTAAACCGTCGTTACCGAGAACTGATTCTGCTGATGTCAGGCTTTGATGACTCAAGTTGCATTCCGATTGATGCAACAAAGGTCCTTTTATCCATGATTAAATGCGAACGAAACGTCCGTTCATTGTTAACTTGGGTCTCCGGCTTCTCCTCCATGCGAAAGGCATAGATGGATTCCCGGCGATTTGAATCGGCGTGAGTCCGTTCGCCCACTTTTTGAATGAGATTCAATTCAGTTAACGGACAATCCAAATTATCTTCCTGAACCTCGCCCTTTTTCCCCCGCGTTGGCACATAGGTATGAAGAAACGTGGTGAAATGATGATCCAAGGTAACGGTGGAAAGTTTTTTGCCCAAACGCTGCGCCTCCTGGGAAAGGGTGGCGAGCGCTTCCGTGCGAGAAAAATCGGGGCGGTGCCAAAAATTCAACAAGTAATGCCAGGCGAAAAGCGGCTGATCAACATTGGTGGAAAACTTCCAGTGAATGAGCCAAAGTGTTCGGATGTTTTCAAGAAATTGATCGTGGCCCCGTGCGCCAAAAATGGCCATCCCGAATTCTGAAACATCCAAGCCCGGCTCCTTAATTCGGCTTGAAGCGATTTCGGCGGCATCAGCCCAAAAACGAATTGAGCGCACCATGTTTTTCCCGACACCTAAATCCACCATGGCCGCATCCTCATCCGAAAACAGTTGACCGTTCTTCGTCAGACCGCGAACGGCTTTTGGGAGCCAGGTGTAGCGGCAGGGAAAAGTTTCGTGGCCAGAATAGCGATAATTCATAAGAATCAGTTTTTTGGCGGGTTGCCATTGGGAGCTTTTTTCAGGTCACTGGGCAAGCCATTCTTCGCGCGGGAACGCAATTCAACATCTTCAAAAAGAGACGGTTGGCCAGCTTCTTGGCAGTAGTCTGCGGCTTTCTTTAGAAACCAATCTTTGAGTGTGCTTCCCGACAGGGCCAAAGAAGCATAAAGACGCTTTTTGGTCTCGGGTTCGACTTCAATCACAATACGACCAGATTCGCCGCGTGCCATAGATGTTATGTAACATAGGTAATGTGACATGCAAGCATTTTCACCTCGAAAAAGGGCAATAAACAAATTCATTCGCGAATTATGGCACGGGAGGTTGGACATCCGCTGTCCAAGCAACAATTTAGAATAAATAAGCTTTGTGAATGTAATGCGCTGGTGCAAAAACAGAAACTAAACCTGCTGCTTGGCCGCTAGTCGGACACCTTATCCGTGCGCCGCTAATGCCTCATGGATCGTTTTGACCGGCAAAAACAACTCCAGCTCGTTCGATGGCATCGCCACAAAACCGAATTGCTCGTAGTAATGCTTGGCGTCTTGATCTTTGGCGTCAACGAAAAGACCAATTCCCCCTGCTGAATTAAAAATCTCGATGAATTTTCCCATTGCAGCTACCAGCAGAGTTTTTCCGATGCCTTGCCGCTGATAACCTTTGTTAACAGCCAACCGACCCAATCGGACACCAGCCACGTCGCGCGGTAGTTTTTTAGCCTCTTGCGGTGTTAACGACTCTGATTTGATCTGGCAGATGTTAAGCGAGAAAAACCCCACAATGGGTTTGGGCGCGACGGCGGCCTCGTCCACTAGCACAAATGTCCGCGAAATTCCACGCTCCGCGTGTTGCCGTGCGGTTTGCTTGAGAAACAAATTGAGAGGCTCACTCCCGCAGTCAAATCCGTCTCGGTCGTGAGTCTTCGCCAGTAGTTCGATTTTATGCACGGACCGTGCCTTTATAGGTTTTAACCGCGTCTTTCAGACGCTTATTTGGTTTCGGCGGATTATCTAGCAAGGCCAGAATTTTGTGCGCGTCTTTCTGCGAAAGCCGGATGACCGACTCGCGTTCAATCACGCGCTGCGCTTCCACATACGCCGTTTGCACGACGAACTGATTGACCGTCGCGCCCAAAAGCTCTGCCGCCTGCTCCAGCGTGTCGCGCACACTGTCAGAAACTCGGGCCGTGATCCGCTTGCGCGGTTCGTCTAAAACTTGTTCCATGCCTACATGGTGCCACTTTGGCACCGGCTTGTCAATTGCACTACCAACCGCCACGACTACGCAGGAAATTGCACTGCGTCCCGCCATTGCGCCACGTCCTCAACTTTTTCCCGCTGATAGATTTGGTGAATCAATTCCGATGCGTGATTCACAAGTCGCATAGCCGCTTCACGCGGGACGCCGGCACGGCGTAGGCGGTTGACTGAGCTGTTGCCCGATAATTCTTGGGGCTTCATCCATTACGCTTACTGTCTGCATGAGCTGAAGCGGACGAAAGAGGCTTACGCAGTGTTGATACCCGTCGCAGATAAATTTCCAGACACCACAGTTCGTTATAATCTTGCGTGTTATTCCTGTCAGCTAGGGAACTTGAAAGAGGCGATGCAGTGGTTGGAACTCGCGATTGATCTGTCCGGTAAAAAAGATGTTCGTTTGATGGCTTTGGATGATCCAGACCTCGAACCTTTGTGGACTCAGATCGGCGAGATTTAAGGTTTTCCTGCACACTTCTCCACATCATGCACGACTCGATACGGCTCTAAAAACGTCCACATATAGGCATATTGAGCTCCATAAATTTGTTCGTTAATAATTACATCCCGCAGTCAGCCGAAATGTTCAGAATCTTGGCTGGTGACAAGTCGATTCCTAATTACAAAATCCAAGTGCTGCCCGGGGGGAATGAAGTGGAATTTCGTGGCGGCCTGCGCGCAGGTTGCGCAAAAGAACTGGAGAAATTCCTGTCCGCTGTCCCGCAGGTAAAAGTTTTACATATTGAGAGTATCGGCGGTCGGATCGTGGAGGCGGAAGCAATGATGAAGACGGTGCGTGAACACAAACTGATTACCTACACTTCAGAAAGATGCTTGCCCGACCACTGATGGGCTGGACGTTGCCAGAGTGTTTTGCGCTGTTGCGCCGCCGACTGGAGGCGGAACGGGACGGCGATGGCACGCGCGAGTATATCAAAGTGCTTCGGTTGCTGGAAAAGCATCCGCTGCCAAAGTTACGGCGGGCCGTGGAACAGGCACTGGCCGTTGGGGCGATCACCCGCGATGCCGTAGCCCAGTTCCTTTATCCACGGGAAGACTGGAGTGCCACGCTGTTCTCATTGGACGGACATCCACATCTACGGCACGTTCGCGTAGCCGCGCCGAATTTGGCTTTATATCCGCAATTTCAGCGCGCAGGGTGATGCTGTATTGATGAGATGAAAAGCCAGGAAGTCCCAGCTTTTTTGAGTAGTTCGTTTCGATGATGAGCATGACGTGTCCTTTCTTTGTTTGATGGTTAATGGAGGGGAGTAAATGAGGCCGGAAGGGAGGGGCGAGTTGTTCCATGCCCGAAGACACAAACAACCAGCCCCTCCCATCCCAGAATTACGAAGGAATCATTGCCCTGAAAATCCAAGACTCCGATTCAGATTATTATACCAGCCGAGTGACTGGATCTTGGGAGCGGGAGGGGTTGCGGAATGTGGGGACCGGCCTATACTGAATCCACTATGAGTCTATTAAATCTGACTGCCCAACAACTCCGCAAAGCCGCCGATCTCAAAGACAAGATCGCAGCTCTCGAGAAACAATTGGCCGAAATCACAGGAACACAAGCTGCCCCTGCTCAAGCCACAAAACCTGCCAAGAAAAAGGGTATGAGTGCTGCCGGTCGTGCTAAAGTCGCCGCCGCTCAACGTGCTAGGTGGGCCAAGATTCATGCTGCGAAGGCCAAGACAGCGCCAAAAGCTGTAGTTGCCAAGCCAGCTAAAAAGAAGTTTACGATGAGTGCAGCCGCTAAAGCAAAGATCAGTGCTGCGGCCAAGGCTCGTTGGGCTGCTAAAAAAGCTGGAAAATAATCTGACCCTACCCCCCCCCAAAAAAAAAGCGCAGTCTCTTTACGGGGCTGCGCTTTTTATCTTCTATAGTCAACGGTTTGGGCTTGCGGAGAATTAGGGGCAGGCGTAATCAGAAGCATGTCTTTTGGTTCACTAAATATTAAAGCGCTCATCATATTGTTTCTGACTTCGTTGAGCGTGATGGCAGATGAGAACCGCTTCATCAAATCCATCCACGTCTCGACCAATCTGTGCCTAGTTATTTCTGAAGGGGAAAAGGAGTGGCGGTCTCAAGGCAGCTATACCGTTCGACTGCATGATTGGGTAGATGATAAGAGGTTGCCGGCTGGAGCATTTTATTCAGGCCTGGTCAGGCCCAGAGACGGAACTTTGGAAAACGTTTTTTTGATTGATGTGGATGGCGATGGCAAAAAAGATGTGATTGTGACCATTCGCGTTGTTGGTACTGGAGCGTATCAGTCAGCCGATGCGTTTAAGATTCAGGGCGAGGAGTTGACGCTGCTCGCTCATGTTCAAGACCTGCTTCCGACCGCTAATGTCGTGACAGCTTTGAAAAAACAGATCGCAGCCAAGCACTAGAACTCGTTTGGAAACACGTCGGACAATTTCAGTTTTAGGCGGTTCAAGATCCGCTCAAGCAAATTGAGGGTCATCCTGCGCTCCCCCCACTCAAGCTTGTGTAGCATGGTGTGTGAGATCCCGGTCTTCTTAGCGAACTGAACGTATGACAGCGGTGGCGAATTCTTGGCTTCGGCTAAAATATGAAACTGTGCGGAGAAAAGTGTGGGTAGCGTCGAAGGCTTTGACGTTCTTGAAAGCCGCCTCATCCCGCAGCTCTCTCACAAAAGCCTGGCCTATCTTCGGATTCGTTGTCTTCTTTGCTAGCACTGGAGATTTTGGTTCACGTCGCTAAAATACGCTGGGTAAATTATGTATCAAAGTTCGTGCACAAATTCACGAAGGAAATGATGTGCGCTCGCTATTGATGTCGAGATGTGCCGAAAAAATAATCCGTCACTCAACACCTGTCCTTCTAATCGAGGCAAGGCCAGCCGCGCTATCAGTGCAAAGCATGTGGGCACAGGAGGTTCATTTTGTTCGTTTTAATGATTCACGCGCGGCATAGCTGGCTTTGTATAAAGGCAGCCAGTCACCAAGGATTTTAACCGCGTCCTGGGGATTTCTTGCCGCAAAAATTCGGTCGTCTTTTATGTCCTGATAACGAATTCGCCAATCCAGTTTTTTGCCCGCAAGTTTTCCTGCCCAGCCCTCTTTGCCAAGAGCGACGATTAGCCGCTTGTGCATCCAAGCATAGCAGATTTCTGAAAGCGTTCCAGCACCTCCACCAATGGCCACGACGGCATCTGCGTGGGCAACGATATAGTTTCGGCCAAAGTCCAGTCCGGTCGGAATCACTATATCCACAAACGGGTTCGCCGATTCCGGAGAATGCCCCGGCAACAGGCCTATCGTATCCCCTTCCCGGTAATTCTTTGAAAGTTTTGCCCCGCTGCAAACTGCCTCCATAACGCCGCCCATGCCGCCGGTCACGATCCGATATTGCAGCATGCGGAGCCCGACCTGCTGATCACCGATATGTATCGTCCCAACGATGTGCTGGACGGATGGAAAATGATTCCGCTGTTAATGGAGAAGAAGGTGAAATACCCAGTGCTGGTTCTTTCTGGGTGCATGTTAT
>CAIKKJ010000006.1 GCA_903827955.1 uncultured Verrucomicrobia subdivision 3 bacterium | reverse complement strand
TGCGGCGATGACGGTCAACAATACGAGCAAACAATATATTTTTGACGGTGCCGGCATCTCCTGCCTGGGCAGCCTCACCAAGCTGGGCACGAATGAGGTGGATTTCACCAGCACCACCAATAACTTCACCGGGCCGGTCACCATTTCATCCGGCATTTTGTCCATCGGCAACGGCGGCAATACCGGATCTCTGGGCTCCCCTAGCGCAATCACGAACAACGGTGTTTTTCAGGTCAACATGACCGCCAATACCGTGGTCTTGAATTGTTCCGTCACTGGTTCCGGATCAGTGGTGGTCACCAATAGTGGTGGCTCCGGCACTTCCATCCTGCAACTGTCCGGGACCAATTCCTACACCGGGCCGACGACCATCAGCGACGGCACGGCGATCAACCTCTTGGGTAGTTCCGGTTTGGGTGGATCCAGCATCACGGTCCTACCGAATGGCCGACTGGGTGTCAGCGGTTATGTGGGTTTGATGGCCGTGTCTAATCCGATCGTGGTCAGCGGCACCGGCCAAGCCCTTTACCCTGGCGCCCTCTACGCAAATACTGCCGGCAATAACGTCACTTGGGCCGGGCCGGTTACCCTCGCAGGAGACACCCGATTCCGGGTAGTGAATCCAGGAGTGCGGATGAATTTTTCCAATACTGTGATTGGAACCAATATAAATCTGCAATGCACGGAGGGCAGTTCCGCAAGCGATACCGCCACGACGATGACGTTCCTCAAAACGCTGTCTCTGGGCAGTAGCGGATCTTTGACCGAGGATGGCCAAGGGGTATTGGTTCTGGCGGGCAGCACCAATGTCTGGGGCAGCACCACGGTGAACAACGGCACCCTGCTGGTGAATGGCAAACTGGACGGCGGCACGGTCACGGTAAACAGCCCCGCCACACTCGGCGGCACGGGCACCAACCTGGGGCCGGTCGTGGTCACAGGTGGCACGCTGGCTCCCGGCAACGCCGGCATCGGCACGTTGACCTTGAGCAGCACCGTCGCGCTTGACGCCTCGTCGGTGACCCTGATGGAAATCAACCGCACCAATGCGCAAAACGCCGACCTGCTGGTGGCCTCCGCCATCCCCTTCGATGGCACGCTGACCGTGGTGAACACCGGCCCCGATTTGCAGGCGGGCGACACCTTCAACCTGTTTGACGGCACGATCAGCGGCGTGTTTACGGCGACCAACCTGCCGACCTTGTCCTCCCCGAGTCTGTCTTGGGACACCTCGCTGCTTGCGAGCCAGGGCATCATCAAGGTTGCCAACAATACGGCACCCACACCGACCATCACGGCACCGGCCGTCAGCGGGGCGAATTTCACCCTGCAGGTGGCGTCGTCGTCGTCGGGATTCAACTATGTGCTGGAGGCGACCCCTGCGCTCGCGCCCACCACCTGGACGGGCGTCCAGACCAACGCCGGAACCGGCGGGACGCTGAACTTCTCGATCCCGATCACCCCGGGCAATCCGCAGCTGTTCTTCCGCATCAACGTCCAGTAACGCAGTGGCTGGCTGAAAATCAGTTCGCGCCCCGGTTGCTGGAATGGCAGCCGGGGCGTAGTTTTTAGATCAAATATCTTTGGCTGCGTCCGTATGAAAAAAAGATTTTTTACTCTGTTGTGCCTGGCGGCATGGATGAAATTATCCAGCTCCAACGCCGTGGGCCAGCCGTCGGTTTATTCGGGGGTATTTGACGGCAATCAGGGTGGGTTGGACTCGGCAGCCAGTTGGCAGGCCATCACCAACTTCGTGAACAACGCGAAGAAGGACGTTTCCATCATCAACTTTTTCCGCTCATGGACCACGGGTTCGTCCACCAACGGCGACGCGCCATTTGCCACCTCCCCGATGGGCAAAATCCGCAGCCACGGTTCCATTCCGCTCTACACCTGGTCGCCGCAGAACAGCAGCCTGGGGGTGACGCAATCATTCAATTGCGCGAGCATCCTCGCCGGCAATTACGATGCTTACATCACCACCTGGGCGACGGATGTGAAATCCTGGGGGCATCCGCTATTTCTTCGATTTGCCCATGAGATGAATGGCAACTGGTATCCATGGTGTGCCGGCGTCAACGGCAACACGTCCGCCCAATACGTGCAGATGTGGCAACATGTTCACGACATTTTCACGCAAGTGGGAGCCACCAATGTCACTTGGGTCTGGTGTGTCAACACGGCCTTTTCCGGCTCGACGCCCATTGACGAGCTGTATCCGGGTGACAACTACGTGGATTGGGTTGCGCTGGATAACTATAATCGCCTGTCAAATCCTTGGGGGGATTTTTCGGATCGGGGAACCAATACGATTGCCCAGTTGATCAGCATTGCGCCGGGCAAGCCCATCATGGTGGCCGAGACGGGTTGCAACCAAAACACCAACTACAACAAAAGCCAGTGGTTTCTGAATGCGCTGACCAATTATCTGCCAGCGGTGCAGCCGCGCATCAAGGCGTGGGTGTATTTCAACGCCACCAATGCCAATGACGGCAATGACTGGGTGATCACGGATCCGACCAATGCCGTCGTCGGTTACCAACAAGGCATCGGGCTGTCCTATTACGACACCAATCGGTATGGCTCGATTTCCAGTTGTCCGATCCAGCCGTTGTCCAACGACTTGACGACGAGTGACACGATGCCGCCCTTTGTTTCGATCGTCAGTCCCGCAACGGATCAGGTGACCAATGGCACGGTGGTAAAAGTTCGCGCCTCGGCCTCCGACAAATCCGGCGTCAGCAACGTGGTGTTTTCCGTGAATGGCGTGGCGCAGCAGACCAACAGCTCCGCGCCTTATCTGTTGAATTGGACCGTGCCCGTTCACAGCGTGATGACCTACACCCTTACCGCGACGGCGTATGATTCCGTGGGCAACAGTGCCATCAGCACCATTCAAGTGGGTTCACAAAACGCCGGGACGGTGACCCTGACGAATTCGGATGCCGTGAACGCCTCTTCGTTCAACACCGCGGGCAAATGGGACAGCGGTCAGCCGCCGACGGCGGGCTATAGTTATCTGGTCAGCGGCACCAACATTCTGCGCACACCGACGAATAACAGTCCGTATGTTTTTGCCGGCGACTCTTTAACCGTGGCCGGCACGTTTTATTTCAAGGAGACCAATGTGGTTACCGTTGACGACCTGGAGCTGACGAACGGGCTCGTGCTAAACTTCAACGCCGGCGGCAATCCAAATACCGGACGCCTCAACGGCAATATCAATGTGATCACCAATGCCACTATTGATGCCGGAGGAAATAGCGGCGGGACGACGGGGATGCAAATTATCGCCCCCATCAGCGGCAGCGGCGGCTTGACGTTCATCCGGCCAAACACTGTGACCTTGAGCAACACGAACACTTACAATGGTCCGGTGATGGTCGCCGGCACGACCCTGATATTGGACGGCACGGCAACGTTGACGCCTTCGAGTCTCACGTTGTCCAACTATGTTTCCGGCGGAACCGGCTACAACGGCGTCACCAACCTCGTGCTTGCGGGCGGCAGACTCAATGTGGGGAGCGACTCTTCCGGCGTGCTGCGCGTCGGCTATCGCAATACAGCGGGGACGAACTGCATCGCGGTGCTTGATGTCTCCTCGCAATCCAACTTCACGGTCAACGTGGGCGAGTTCAGCGTCGGCTACAATTTCAACAATGATAACTTCACCACGCTGGGTTCCGTATATCTGGCCACGAATAACAACGTGACCGCGACGAGTGTGCTGATCGGCTTCAGCGGCTTCAGCGGCACCAGCGTCAGCAATTTCATGAAACTTGGCAGCGGCAGTAATTATTTCAATACGCCCATCATGACCGTGGGCGGGCAAAAGGTGAGCGGGCAACTGACCCTGCCCGCAGGCGGCGTGTTTCGACTCGACAACGGAGCTGCGCGAGCCGACCTGACCCTCGGCGGACAAAATGTCAGCACCGCCTCCACTTGCAGCGGCGTGGCAGATTTCAGCGGCGGAACTTTCATCGCCACGGCCGGAACCTTGACGCTCGGCCAGAAAAGCGGCGGCAGTTCCGGCGGTGCCAACGGCACGCTTACCATGAGTGGCAGTTCGGCGAACGCCGTGAACGTCAATTCGGTGGTCATCGGCAGCCTCGCGGGTGCGACCACCGGTTCGCCCGTGGCGCAAGGCACCCTGACCTTCAACGGCGGGAATTTCCTGGTGAACAGCAACGTGACCCTCGCCAGTTTCAGCGGCAGCTTTGGTTCAGCGAGCGGAACCCTGAATATCAATGGCGGAACTTTTGCGGTGGCAGGCAACATCGCCGACGGCGGCGGCGCGGCCACGCTCAACGTGAACGGCGGCCTGCTGGATTTGAAGCCGGCGGGGGATGCGGGGGCCGGCAGCATCACGGTGGATTCGCTGCTGCTCAATGGCGTCATCACCAACGCGCTCAACGTGACCGTCTCAAAATTTTCGGGCAATGGCACCATTGCCAGTCAAACCGGCGTGACCACGGTGTCCGGCTTGACGACGCCCGGCGGCAGCAACAGCATCGGGGTTTTGACGGCCGGAGCGCTGGTCCTTTCAGGCTCGACCGTGATGGAACTGAACCGGACCAACGCACCGAATGCAGACCGGCTCGCCGCCAGCTCGATTACTTTTGGCGGCACGCTGACAGTGACGAACTTGGGCGGCACGCTGCTGGCGGGCGATGCCTTTCAATTATTTTCCGGCGCGATCAGCGGTGCGTTTGCGACGACAAATCTGCCGGCGCTGTCCTCTACAAATCTGCATTGGGACGTTTCGCTGCTGCCGAGCCAGGGCATCCTCAAGGTGGCCGCCAACACGGCGACAACGCCTACCATCACAGCTCCAGCCGTCAGTGGGACGAATTTCAGTCTACAGGTAACGGCTTCGCAGGCCGGATTTAATTATGTGCTGCAGGGGACGACCACGCTCGCTCCCGCCGCTTGGAAAGGTTTGCAAACGAATGCCGGCACCGGCGGGACGCTGAATTTTTTATTCCCGATCACGCCGGGCAACCCGCAGCAGTTTTTCCGCATCAGCGTCCTATAAAATATGAAATTAAACGCGGGTTGAACCGAGCTGGCGGTTATTTTTGAACCAAAAGATTGCAATCCGTATTGCTTCTTCAACACTCTTCCAGACAGCTGCTGTCAGATGAATTTGCGTTCACCAGATTTTTGCTTTGGGACCCAGCAAGGTTTCCCGGGCAGTTGGCTATGGCGTGTCCTGTTTGTCGTGGGCGCGCTTTTCTGGGGAACGGAATTGTTCGCTGCCGAAAACATTCCTATCGATGATGCTTATTCTGCGCGGGTCTGGCTGGCGGAGGACGGCTTGCCCGAAAACCGGGTGGTGGGCATTGTCCAATCGGCAGACGGTTTCTTGTGGGTGGCGACGCAGAACGGCCTGGTTCGTTTTGACGGAGTCCGGTTCCAGCCGATTGACGTCGCGATTGCGCCCGGAGGAATTGTGGGCACGGTGCGCGCCTTGCTGCGGGATCACACGGGAAAAATCTGGCTGGCAAAACAGGAGGATGGCTCGCTGTATTGTTTTGATGGCTCACAGATGCGCGTCATCACGCCCGATCCTGGGCTGGTAAAAAATGAGACGCCGCGTTCGATCGCCGTGACGGGCGATGGCGGGCTCTGGGTGGCTTACTCTTCCGGCAAAGTCCTCCGTTACTCACCCGATGGCAAGGCAACCATCTTCACCGCCAAAGAAGGGTTGCCCGTCGGCGGCGTCACCTGCTGGCTGGCGACCGACCGTGATGGAACCTTATGGTTCGCGAAGGGCAGCCGGGTGGGCGTTTTTCGCAACGGACAGTTCAACGTGCTGGAAAACTTTGCATCGCCGGTGGTGCGCATCGCCGCTGCGCGCTCAGGCGGTATATTGATCTGCGCCGGGCAGCAGATTTTGAAATATGACGAAGGCGGCGAACCGGTGGAACTAGGTAAGATGATGGTCGGCGAAGGGCAAGACCGGTCGAGTTTCGACCCGACGGTTTTATTGGAAGACCGCGCGGGATCGGTCTGGGTGGGCACGGTTTCCGCCGGTTTGTTTCGTTGCCGCAGCAACACCGTGGAGCGGGTGGAAGCGTCCAATCCCGCCATTCTTAGCCTGGCCGAGGATCGCGAAGGCAATCTGTGGGTGGGCACGCGCGGCGGCGGTTTGAACCGGTTGCGCCAGCGCGTGGTCTCCATGATTCAATCGTCGGACGGACTGCCGTTTGTCGGCGTGCAATCGGTTTGCCAGGATGTGACCGGCGCGCTGTGGGCGGTGGGGCAGAATGGCGTGCTGGCGCGCGACCAGAAAACCAACTGGATGGTTCAATCTCCCGCCGGCAGTTCAGGTCAGGTTTATGCGACATGCGCGGCCGCCGCCACTAACGGCCTCGTCTGGATTGGCACGCGGGAGGGCAACTTGTATCGCTGGGACAATGGCCGGTTCAAAGACCTTGGCCTCCGTGACGGTTTGCGCGCCCAAACGGTGTTTTCATTGCTGGTGATGCGCAGCGGCGATCTGTGGATTGCCACCGCTGCATCCGACGGGCTATTCCGACTGCGCGGTGAACAATTGCAGGCCTTCAATCTGCCGCCCGGCCACCGGATCATTCGCGCGATGGCGGAAGATGCGGCCGGAAACTTTTGGGTTGGAGCTTCGGATGGCTTGTTGGTGCGCGTGTCCGTAGATGACCAGATGGAGGTGGTGGTTCCGCCAGTTCAGTCAGCTGCGCTACCCATCCGCTGTTTGCATGCAGCAGCGAACGGCGACTTATGGATTGGTTATGGAGGAGCGGGAGTCGGGCGGCTGCGGAATGGAAACATGACCCGGTTCAGCACCGATCAGGGACTGCCGAACAATTACATCGCCCAGATTCTGGAGGATGATCGGGACGGCTTGTGGTTCGGCGGAAATCAGGGTTTGTTTCACGTGCGCGAGCGGGATTTTGATGAGGTAGCTGAGGGAACGGCAACGCGTGTGTGGCCCGAGATTTATGGGCGCAGCGAAGGCTTGCCGGGACTGCAGTCGAGTTTTGATTATTGTCCAAACTCGTTGCGCACCTCGGATCACCGGCTGATTTTTTCCATGCTTTCGGGTTTGGCCGAGGTGCGTCTGGAAAATGAACTGCTCAACTATCGGCAGCCTGGTGTATTTATCGAACGCGTCACCGCCGACGGAAAAAGCTTCGCCGTTTATCAGGGGTTCAAGCCACCGTCATCCACCAATCTGGCGGCGCCAATGGAATTGAGCCTTTCAGGCAAAAACGACGAACTGCGGTTACCGCCGGGATTACAACAAGTGCAGTTTGAATTTACCGCATTGAGTTTTGTCGCCCCGGAGAGCGTGCAGTTTCGCTACCAGTTGGAGGGTTTGGACCAGAACTGGGTGGATGCCGGTTCGCGGCGGGTCGTCACCTACACGCATCCGCCACCGGGAGACTATCGTTTCAAAGTCATCGCCTGCAACAATGATGGCATCTGGAATAGAATCGGCGACACGCTGCCGGTCAACTTCGCGCCATACTTCTGGGAAACGATTTGGTTTAAGCTGGCGCTCACCGCCCTCGTATTTGGCGCTTTGGGCTTCGGGTTGGTGCTGGTGCTGCGCCGCCGTCACCGGCTGGAAGTGGAGCGCCTGGAACACCTACGCGCCGTGGAACAGGAACGCACCCGCATCGCCCGCGATCTACATGACGACTTGGGCGTGGGTTTGACGGAGATCGGCCTGCTGGGCGATCTGGCCGGCGCGAACACGTTGGTGCCCAACACCAGCCGGGAAAAAATGCAGGAAGTCACCGCTCGGGCGCGCACGCTGGCGGCCTCGCTGGATGAAATTGTCTGGGCCATTAATCCTGCCAACGACACATCGCAATCGGTGGTGGAATATTTTTTTGAGTATGCCCAGAAGCTAATGGAGCGCGCGGGCATCCGCTGCCGGTTGAAATCGAATGAGCCGATGGCGGTTGGCAACTTTAGCGCGAAAGACCGGCACGAAGTTTTTCACGCTTTCAAGGAAGCTTTGAACAATGTCATCCGTCATTCTGGCGCTAATGAAGTTCAGGTGAGCATGTCGGCGACGGAAGGGGAACTGCAGATTCGCGTGGCAGATAATGGCCACGGCTTTGCGGCCCCGGGCGGAGATGGCTCGCGCGATGGCCTGACCGGAATGCGCGAGCGCCTGCAACGATTGGGCGGGCGTTGTGAAATTAATGGCACGTCTGGCAGCGGCACGACCGTCACCTTCATCATTTCACTGCACCCTAAAACTAAAACACAACCATGATCAAAGTCGCCATTGTCGAGGATGACGCTCCGTTTCGGAAGAGCCTGCGTCAGGTTATTGAGTCCAAACGCGGTTTCACCTGTGTCGCGGAGTGCGGCACGGGCGCGGAAGCGATCGAACTCATTCCGCGCGACCCGCCGGAGATTGTCCTGATGGACTTGAATCTGCCGGACGCCTCGGGAGCGGAAGTGACCGCGCGCCTCAAGGCGGTTTTGCCCGACCTTAGTGTCGTCGTCCTGACAGTTTACAACGACACCGAGCACATTTTTAAGGCGCTGCGGGCGGGTGCCAACGGCTACCTACTCAAACAGGCCAGCGCGGTTGAGATCCTTGAGGCAATTACCGATGCGCACAACGGCGGTGCCCCGATGACCAGCGGGATTGCCCGCAAGGTGATCGCGGCGTTTCATGAGCCACCACCGGCGGATAAGGTCACGGCCAAGTTGTCCCCGCGCGAACGGCAGATTCTCGAGTTGGTGGCGGATGGCTACACCAGCAAAGAAGTGGCTGACAAACTGGCCATCACCAAAAACACCATCTATTGGTATTTGGAAGAAATCTATAAAAAACTCCATGTGCATAGTCGGGTGCAGGCGGTCAACAAGCTGCGCCAATCACAATCTCGCCCCACGAAACCCTAGGTGGGGCACACTACGGACAATGAACCAAGAAGTGGTCTTGGTCACACCCCGCGTTTTGCGGGGTGGCTGGTTTTCAGAAATGATTTAATATGCCCCTGTTGTCCGCTGCGGTGATGAGGTGGTTTGGCCGCCAGAAATTTGTTTTAGGTTGAATACTTTCTGACGGCAGGCGGTGGACGTTGAGATAAAATGAAATTTATAAACGGGTCATAAACGGGTCAGGGAATAGTAACGTGTCATTGCCGTCATTTCCCTGACCTATCTCCCCCAATGGGATCCAGCGACCCGCTAGCTTGCCGGTTAAATATCCCCTCCGCATTTCGCATATTTCCTGTATTTTGCGGTTAAAACTTTCCCTCCAAAAATTCGCGTTAATTCGTGTAATTCGCGTCACACCCGGGTCTGAACCCCGTCCCGCTTCGTGCGCTCGCTGGCAGCCGTCGCTCTGGCACTTCGCTCCGGACGCAGACAATGAGTGTGGGTTGACGTGTCGGCGCTTTGCGCCTCGGAGTGATTCAATATGAGATCGCTTCGCTCACACACTGAAATGAAATATGAGTTCGCTGGTGCTCACACAGACGAACGCGCGCTGTGGAAGGCGTAAGTCGTCCCGTTTGATGCAATGGATGCGTCTGTCGCGCGCATAGGCATATCGCTCATGCCCGCCCGGCTCTGTGAGCCGGGGAGCGGGCACCGGCCAGCCCTCTTAGGCTTCAGTATGGTACCCTGACGGCTGGCCTTTTCGCTCACGCGCGCGAAGGGCGGTACCTACGCCTTATGGGATACGTTCAGTTCATACGGACACCGTAGGTTCGCCGTGCAAAGTCGCGCGTGTATGCCAAAGACAATGTTAGGGGGGACATGTAAGCTCGGCGCTTCGCGCACTCGCTGGATAAACCGTCGCCGAGCCTCACAAGTCTGCGACATGTTTCGGCACGGCTCCGGTCGGTCGGCGGCAGACTCATCCCTTTTGTTCCTGCTCATTGCATTCTGCTCCGGCTCATTCCGCCACCGCTGCGCTTTCGGCTCCATTTCGTCGCCTCCGCTCCATTCCATTCCGCAGTCCAAAACCGCGATGAGACTGCCGGAAAACCCGCCCACAAGAAAGCAGCCCGCGAGCTTCGCACGGGCAAGACTAGGCAATAACACCGCGCGCCTGCGGCACGGTGCAAGACCCAGCAATAGCCCGCGAGCCTTCGGCACGGGTCGGACAGCGATGAGCTTGATTTCAGACTTTCTGCGTGGCGCAGAACCTCGATTAGTAATATGGGTTAGCAACGATTAACTCAGGGCGATGCTTCCGTCAAATTATTTTTATTGTTTGATCTCATACCGAGGAGGATGTGTTCGATGAATCTGAAACTGAGTTTGAATTTGTAGGAGATTGCCGCCTGCCGAATTATTTCCCCCGACTAGTGCAGTGACGAAACCGGATACGTTTGTGCAAAATTATTTTTTGGGCTCGAATCAGGGCTGCTGAGGCGCTAATTTGGTTTCGAAAGTGGCTTGAAAGGTAAAAGATTTTAGTGACAAATAGTGACACCGTTTCTGCCTTTTGGCGCCGTTTTACGCCCAAGTGTCAAAAATGTAGACGGCGTTAAGTTGCTGATATGAGCGTAGATGGGCATAATCGGGCAAAAGAACTAACGATTCGATTCCCTTCACCCGCTCCATTGATTATCAATGACTTACGAATGAGTGCAAGTAAAGTGCAAGTAGAATGGTCTACCAAATTTTAATCTCCAGGGTGAGATTTCTTACGTTTTAACCGTTCGCGAGGTGTTCTTAGCATTCCTGCCTGCATATAAAAGTCTTGCACACAACCTCAAATATGTTGAGGATGTGTGCAGTGAGAAAACGCCGACAAATTGATCCGTTTAGTGCGCTGATGGAAATTGCTCAAGCGCAACAGGGCTATTTCACCACGAGGCAAGCCATTGCCGCCGGCTACGCAGATAACACGCATACCTATCATGTCCGCACTGGAAATTGGGAGCGGGTTCAACGTGGCATTTATCGGCTGACACATCTGTCGCCTGCGGAAGACGGGTTGACCCCAGCCTATCTGCTGTGGACACGAGGCCGCGATGACAAGCCGGTTGGGGTGCTTTCGCATGAAATGGCATTGAGTTATTTCGATCTGGGCGATTTCAATCCATCGAAGGTCCACCTTACCGTGCCGGTCGGTTTTCGCCGGAACAGCCAGCCGCCCAAGGCAGTTGTCATTCATCGCGCCTCACTCACACCGACGGAAATCACGCTCCTGCGTGGGATGCCGATTTGTCGGGTGACGCGCGCGTTGTGTGATGTAGTTCAAAAAAATAATCTGGCTCTGGAAGAATGTCGGCGGCTGGTCAAGGAGGCTCAGCGGCGCGGACTGATTCTTGACAGTGAAATCGAGGCGGCGAAAGAGAATCCGAAATTCTCCGCCATTGCTGGAAAGCTATTCCCATGAATCGCTACGAAACTCCCGTCGCGCTGCGTCGCGCACTTGAAGACCGGATCATTGCTTTGGCGACCAAGACAGGTGACGAAATTCAGCGATTGCGGCGGCAGGCCGCATTTGACCGGTTATTGTGCCGTTTATTCCAGCATGAAAAATCGCCTTGGTTGCTCAAGGGCGGTTACGCAATGGAACTTCGCATCCGTGCAGCGCGCACGACGCGGGACATTGACCTCGCGTTTGCGGGTTGGACGTCGGCCGATGGACACGATTACGCTTCAGATTTCTGAGTGTTTCCCATGTAATGAAACCAGCAGGCAAATTACCTTTGCCGTAGCCAGGAAAAATTCTTTTGATTTCCGGCAGGTAACCGTTCGAATGTAGCGGTGTGGCAAAATGCCCTTGGTTGCCAAACTGAAGCCACTCTTGAAAGCTATTTCCATCCGCATGCAGGGCGAAAAAGTCCTCGAAATTATGGTAGGAGAAAAGGAAATCAGGAATGCCGGCAGGTTTACTTTTGTAACTGTTTGCACATCGCTGGTCATTTCGATGGTAGAGATCGAAATCGGCCCAAATCTGGATGGAGGATTTCTTATTTCCTCTTCGAGTAGCTCCATATTGATTTTTTAGCGTGCTGAATTTGCCACCTTTCGCGATGGCTTGGGTTGGGGCGATTAATTGCAACGGCGGTTCAAATGCACCGTTTGTTAGAGGCTCTTTTTCAAGGAAACTCTGTAATGGAGGCCAGACTTTCGCCTTCGACAAAATAGCGTTCGCGGATGCGGCGGGTGACATCGGCATCGGCAGCCACCGGCCAGCGGGCGGCGGTGTAATCGCTATAAACAAAATGGGTGAGATACGTCCACAGGCGCGGATCGGATGCCTGCACTGGGGTCAAGTGCGCGAGCCAGGGATGAATGATCCGGACGTTTTCACTATCCCGTTTATTATTTCCTTCCGGCAACAGGAGAGCGGGCGGTTCAGCTATGTTTGCCGCTGGTGATAATGCCGGAAATCTTGCCGTGGAGCGGATTGATCTCGTGGCGGGACACGCAACTTGAAGCATTATTCGCCGGGCTGGGTGACGGGCGTGGATGTGTTCGCCGTTTGATTCTCATGCCATCCGATCAGGCACACGGCAGCGGGCATCGTGGTGAAGATGAGGACTCCCTTTTTTGGGCCAGACCCGTCTCCACGGGGTCGGGGTGGTGGTCAAAACCAGCGCGCGAACGTCAGACGTCAGGTAAGGTTTTCAAACTGGATTCCCCTTGGTTGAAATCAGTTCCGCCGCATCTGCTTCAAAAATGGCCGCGTCTAGTCTACAGAGCGCAGAAAGCCGGGTGACGTATCAGCAAAAATATTACGATCAGGCTATGGATAAATAAGGTCGTGATTTGGTGGCCTATCAAAAAGCCCAGGCAAACAAACTGAAAAATAGTGGTCTTTTCATGGCCTGTATTTGGGTCGTTTAATATGCTCTGGCAAACCAAAATCTTGACATAAATCTCAATACTTGATCTACTTTCAGCCGCAAGTTTTACATTTTTGAATGCTGCTTGCACAGCCCCCGCCTCACCGTTCAGGCGCCGCTCACAAAAAAGCATCAACGAATCAAACTTAAATATGAAATTGGCAAAAATTATTGCTTTGGCTGGCCTCATGGTCACAACGTCCGCCGTTTGCTCGGCGGCGGACGAAATCAACTGGACTGGCTGTTACATCGGGATTAATTCCGGCTACAGTTTCGGCCAATCTGATGCCCATTACCTCAATCCCGCCTTCAGTTCCTATGCTGTCAAATCCAATCCGGATGGTGGCACCGTGGGGTTTCAATTTGGGGGAAATTATGAATTCAAAAACCATCTGGTCGTCGGCTTGGAAGCGGAAATTTCCTATGCCGATGTTTCCAGCACGATTTACGACACTTTGAGTGACGCGCACGGCCAGCCGGGCAACACCATCACCACTAGTTCGGATTATGCCGCCACGGCGCGCCTCCGCTTGGGTTACGCTTTGGGTCGCTTTCTGCCTTATCTCACCGCCGGTGGTGCCGGGGCGGATGCCAAGATTTCGGCCACTGATGGGCCGGTTTCCCAGAGCGATTTTCAATTGGGCTGGACTGCCGGTGCCGGTTTGGAATATGCAATCAATAAGAACTGGAGCGCGCGGTTGGAATATCTGCACATTGATCTGGGATCGCACACTTGGTTTGCCCAGCAACGATGGCGCACGAGCTCGACGTTGACTTCCGAGACGCTTCGTTTTGGCATCAACTACAAGTTTTAATTTTCTCGAATTAAAAACAAACGAAACGCCGTCAGGTGGGCCATCCCCGACTGACGGCGTTATTTTAATGAAGCGGCCAAGCCCGCGCGCCTCATCCGCCGGCTGATACTCACGGTGAATCCAATCAAAAGCATGACTATACCCAATCGCCGGCAATCGGATTTCCTCCGGCGGAAATTACTCTGCCTCCTCCTGCTGGCGGCGCTTTTCGTTCCGGCGGTTCGGGCGGGCGTCTGCACTTGGACCGGTGGCGGCGGCAACAACTATTGGACCAACGCCGCCAACTGGGGCGGCACGGCTCCGGTCAGCGGCGACTCGCTGGTGTTTACCGGCAGCACGGCGCTGATTACCACCAACAGGTTCACCGCCGGAACCACCTTCAGCAACATCACCTTCGACGCCAGCGCCGGCGCTTTTACCCTTAATGGTAACTCGTTTGCCTTGACCGGTTCCATCGCCAACAACAGCGCCAGTTCGCAAACGCTGGGGCTGGCTTTTTCCTGCACCACCACCGCCTATGTCAATACGGTCAACGGCAACATCACCATCAATGGCATTATCTCGGGTGCCTGCCGACTATACAAACAAGGCAGTCAAACCCTGACGCTGGGCGGCAACAACAGCTACTCGGTCGGCACCACGATTGCCGGTGGCATCCTCTCCGTCAGCAAGGACAATGTGACTACGCACCAATTGGGCGCGCTCAATGCCACTTGCACGCTTACCTTTGCCGGCGGTTCACTAGCGGTAACCGGCGGAGCGCTTTATGGCGCCGGTCAAAACTGGCTGCTGCGAAATTGTATCCTTGGACCAGGTGGCGGCTCTGTCGTCAGCGGGGTTGAATTGGGACATGAGAATTATTCCAGCAACGGAGAGTATTTTACCGGCGGCACTCTGGGAAATGGGCTAACGCTCATGGGCGGCGACATCACGCTTCGGCCCGGACAGCAAAACACGTTGGGTCAATTGACCGTGGGCTCTGGCCGTTGTTTTCTCCGCAATCAGCATGGCAACGGGTATCCGATGGCAGGATCAGACTTGATTGTGGTGAGCAACAGTGCGGCGCTGGTGTTTGTGGATACCATGCCGCGCAACGTCACCAACGCGATGATTTTTGCCAGCGGAGCCAACCTGTGCAATCGCACCAACGGCACGACCAGCGTGAGTGCGGAAACGATGACACTGTCCACCACCAACGTCACTTTTCCCTCCGCCGGGCAGATGATTTTCAATTATGATGACCAGAAAACAACCAACATTGTCATCAATGGCGCGTGGCCGGTGCTGACGGGCAATTTGGCCATCCAAGTGGGCAGCAACAATCCTACCATCGGACCGGTGACATTGAACGGAACCATCGGCGGCAATTACGCGCTCACCACCACTGGCCCGCTGACGCTCACTGCGGCGAGTTCCTACACCGGTGGCACAACCATTACGGGCGGCACGCTGACGGTGCAGGCGGATGGCGCGTTGGGCACCGGCAACGTGGCCGTGAACAACGGCGCGGCGCTGACACTAAATTCCGGCGTAACCAACGGCTACCTCAACACCGGCGCGAGCCTGTTGTTGAACAGCACCGCCAAGGCGAATTTAAATTTCACCGGCAGCAACACCATCGCCGGTTTGTCGTTCGACGGCGGCACGACGCTTCAGGCCGGTGGAACATGGGGCTCCGCCACTTCGGCGGCCGCAAATCAAAATAGTCATTTCACCGGCACTGGCGTGTTGAACGTGGTGGTGCCGACCGCTACCGCTGTCGCGAGCTCCGCCAATCCATCGGCGTATGGGCAGTCAGTGAGTTTCACCGCCACCGTCAACGCCACGGCGGGCACGCCCACCGGCACGGTGCAGTTTCAGACCAACGGCGTGAATTTCGGCAGCGCGGTGACTTTGTCCGGCGGCAGTGCGAGCAGCGGATATTTGCCGGCCAAACTGGTGGTTGGCACTTACGCCGTGACGGCGATTTACCTTCCCGGCGATAATTTCACCGGCAGCAGCGGCACGCTGGCCGGCGGGCAAATCCTCAATCCGCTGGCGGTGAACCTGACGGGCACGCGGGCTTATGATGGCACCGCCAATGTGGCGGCGGGCATTCTCACCATCGCCAATGCGCTCAGTGATGATGATGTGAGCTTGGTTTCCGGCAGCGGCACGCTGGCCGGCACCACCGGCGGACCGCAAGCCATTACATCGTTGGGAAATCTTGCGTTGAGCGGCGCGGCGTCAGGGAATTATACTCTGACCGGCGCGACGGGTTCCGTCATAATCACGGCGGGAGCAATGGCGCAAATCAGCGTGGAGACCGCTGCGGACGGCAGCGGAGCCATCGTGCCTTCGCAGAGTATCGCCATAAGCAATTCAGTCACGATGTATGCCATTGCCCGCGACGGCGGTGGCGATTTTGTCGGCAATGTGCCGGCAGTCTGGTCACTGACGAATACCGGTGGCGGAGTCGTAGCCGGGGATTTGGTGCCGGCCGTGGATGGCAAGAGGGCGGTTTTCATGGGGCATGCTTCGGGAATGGGAACGGTGCTCGCCACGACCAATGGCTGGGTGGGGCAATCCGGATTGCTGGCGGTGCCGATTGACAGCGGAACCATTCACCTTCCGCGTATGGAGGAGGCAGCCATTCTCACCGCGCAGCCAGTTTCTCCGAACCAGTCGTATTGGATCAACGGCACCAACAATAACAAATATGTGCAATGGGCCATTGAAAACGGGAGTGGCGTGGGTGGTTCAACGGCGGCCGTCGCGCGGCCGGGACCGGCGGCTTCCGGTGGCAGCGCCAACTACATTCAAGCGCTGCGGACTTATTACTTTCCTGTCTGGCCGAATACGCCATACACGATTCGCTTTTCCTATCAAGCCAACGGGCCGGGTTTCAGCGGCGCGAATGACGCGTCGGGCAGCCAACTCCAGTTTCAGGCGTTGGAGTCGCCCTATTTGACCGGCGGTAGTTTTCTATCCACCGCGGGAATGAACATTGGGAATGGAACCACCGGTTGGACGAATGGAGCCTACGCTTTCACGACCACGCCCGGAACTCATTGCGTCTGCCTCAAGTTCGGTGTGATGTTCGGAAGCGGCAACCAGACTAATCCCGCCGACAGTTTTTATCTGGACGACGACCGCGGCACAACGGTTGTGCTCACTTCCACAGCCAATCCGTCACCGTATGGCCAGCCGCTGAATTTTACCGCCACGGTCGCTCCGATTAATCCAGCGCTGGGCACGCCCACCGGCACGGTGCAGTTTCAGACCAACGGCGTGAATTTCGGCAGCGCAGTGACTTTGTCCGGCGGCAAAGCCACGAGTGCAACTCTCCCGCCAACACTGCTGCTCGGCAACTATGCTGTCACGGCGGATTACGGTGGAGACGCTATTTTTACGGCGGGGAACGGGGTGTTGGCGGACGGGCAATCTATCTATCTGCAGACAACCTTTACTTACAACGGCACGGCCCAAGGGCCGCCGCTGGGAGGTGTTTGGCCCGATGGAAACGCCACCGTAATCTTCACGGGCACGACTTGCCAGGGCGAGTCCTATGTCGGAACCGTCGCGCCAACCAATGCGGGCACTTACTCCGTAACCAACACGCTGGCGGTGGACAGTAATGGAAACGAGACGACTAACAGACAGGGCTTTGTTATCCTACAGGCAACCAATGTGATTCAGTTGACCAGCAGTGGTCTTTCTTCAACTTATGGTGACACGATCGCATTTACTGGTTTGATTCAGACAAACGGAGCAACAGCGGGAGACGCAACTGGCTATCTGATGTTTGCCGTGGACGGAGCGATTGTAGCAACCAATGGCTTAACCAACGGTGTGGCAACTTATAGCACAAGTAGTCTGACCGCCACTGGGCACTCCATTGCTGTTACCTACTCCGGAGACAATAATTACACCAACAACGCAACCGGGATGCTCGCCCAGAATGTAACTCCCGTCAGCCCAGGGTTCAGCGGTTTAACGGCGAGCCAAAGCATTACCTACGGAACGACGCATATTGATTTGAACGGAAGGTTGAGCGCGGGCGCAGGCATATATCCGCCGCAAGGTAAAGCGCTGGCTATTACCATTGCCGGCCTGCAAACCTATGCAACCATTTTAGACGGCAGTGGTGATTTCAGTTTAAGCTTCCCGACGGCGACGATTCCGGCAAGTCCGTCGCCCTACATCATTAGCTATGCATATGCCGGAGATGGCAACTTCCATGCGACAAATGACAGCCAGACTAGCCTGACGGTGAGTCCCGCCGCCGCAACCGTCAGCTTGCAAAACCTGAACCAAATCTATAACGGAACCGCTGCCAACGCGACCGTTGAGACCACACCTGCCAATTTAACCGTAAGCGTGACCTACGATGGCGGGTCGAATCCGCCGACGAATGCCGGAAGTTATATCGTTGTAGCCAACATTGTCGATTCAAACTATCAAGGCGCGGCCACGAACACGCTAATGATCAGCCCAGCATTGGGCATGATTACATTGAGCAACCTAATTCAGACATATGATGGTGTCGGCAAATCCGTAAGTTATACTACCACCCCAACGAATCTGAACGTCAGTCTGACCTACGACGGTAACTCTGCGGTTCCCACCAACGCCGGCAACTACGCGGTTGTTGCCACCATGGCTGACACCAATTATCAAGGTGGAGCAACCAACACACTTACCATTAGCTTGGCGACGGCAACCATTGTTTTGACTAAGTTAAATCAGATTTACACAGGCAGCCCGATCAGCGTGACCGCCATGACGATTCCAACCAATCTGCAAGTCAATCTGACTTATGACGGATGGTCAAATGCTCCGATTGCGACAGGGAATTACACCGTAGTCGGAACCATCGACGACTTAAACTACCAAGGCAGCACCACAAATTCGCTGGTAATTGCACAGGCGCCACAGACCATCACTTTTGGCCCCTTGCCCCTATTCGTTTTGGGTGATGCCCCCTACACGTTGACGGCAGTCGCCAGCTCGGGTCTGCCAATCAGTTATGCCTCTTCCGATGTCGCGGTGGCCAGCGTGATTAGCAACACGGTCACCATTCTGGGAGTTGGCGCCATTAATATTACTGCCGATCAAGCGGGCGACGCCAATTATCTGGTAACGAACGCAAGCCAGATTTTGCTGGTAACCAATCTGGTTGCCGGCTTGAGCATCAGCCAGGACACGAACGACTTTTATACCGTCACTAATTTCGCTTATGCCACAAATGACTCGCCGTATCTGACGAATATAATCAACGTCTATACCAATGTCACCCTGACTATTTATGGCAATCAGGGACGCGCTTATAACTTGCAATATCGGGACGACCTCGCCTCGACCAACTGGCAGACGTTGCAAACAATAACCAACCTGCCGACCCCCACCTACCAGATAAATGATTCGGCCACGGCGCCGGCAAGGTTCTACCGCCTGCAACGACCGGTTTGGATGCCGGTCAATTAATCCAAGGCCTTCACTGGCCTCGGATTCCAGCCAGCGAATGCCTTTCCAAGCTTCCTGATACTTTCCGTGTCATTCGACAGATTCCGCCGCAGACACAAGTTTTAAGGCAGAAACTGGAACAGCCCAAAAGTCAGCCCGGTAGTGTCCGACACGCATAGCGGACATTTTTCCATCCACGAACACCCTTACGGTCATCAATTCGCAAATCGTTACGCAGGCAGACATTGAATTGGTCCCGCATCACGTCAAGTAAAACGGCGTAAAGGATATATGAATAATGACAACGAAAAATAGTGAAGAGGACATTTTTCATTTCCGTTTCGGTCAAAATTGGAGTAAGTCTTTCCTTGCCGTCCAAATGCGAAAACCTTTTGCCCATCAGCAAGGTCGTCAGCCAATTACGTGGTGTTGGTTGTGGCGCATTGTCTTCACCACATTTTCCATTGCCGTCGTCCTGCCCTTGCGCGCCGACCATACCAACCTGATCGATGAAGTCCGCCTGCTGCGCGAGCAAAACGCACTGTTGCAACAACAGGTGAAATCGCAGGGCGCGCTGCTCGATACGCTGATCCAAAAGGTGAACAGCCTTGAAGCCGCGCGGCCAATCGAGGGCGGCAACGATCGTCCGCTGGCGGCAGGCCGGCTGGAAAAACTACATATTGGCGGCGAAGGCGGCGCGGGCTATGCCGCCACCGGGCCAGAAGGCTACGCGCCCAGTGGAAAGTTCCAGCTGAACGACGCGCGGCTGTTTCTGGAGGCGCCGGTGTATGACGATGTTTATTTTTACGGTGAGGTGGTGCTGGCTGATTCCAGCCAATACGACAACCGCTTGCAATTGGGCGAGCTTTACGCCGAGTTCGAGAATATCTCCAAGCTATGGAACAAGCATAATCAATTAAACGCCCGGGTGGGGCAGATGTATATCCCGTTTGGCGAGGA
>CAIKKJ010000005.1 GCA_903827955.1 uncultured Verrucomicrobia subdivision 3 bacterium | reverse complement strand
CGTAAATCCTTTTTGATTTAACTTGCCCTGCGAACCAGTGGGGTGCATATTTCGAATCCTTGATCGCGGGGTGGAGCAGCCCGGTAGCTCGTCAGGCTCATAACCTGAAGGTCGTTGGTTCAAATCCAGCCCCCGCAACCAATTTCCGGCCCTGAGACTCACGTTTCAGGGCCGTTTTTGTTGGTGTTTATGCGTTTTCTCGGTTTTGCCTCTCTTTTTTGCGACTTGGCGAACAGGCTGCAAAATACCAACCGAAAACCAACCAAACCACCAACCACCAACCGGCCACCAACCGGCCACCAACCAACCACACTTTAGCCGCGTTCACTTCGTTTCATTATTCGCATCCACCTGCCCGCGTAACTGACCATGCCGATGCGCCAAAAACCACAGGCCAACGGCTGCCGCAACGCCGCCCATAATCAAAAGTTCATTCCCAACAATCACCGTCGGCAAAACGATGAGTGCGAGACCGCCGACCGTAATGGCGGCGCTCGTCGTCACGCTGCCGATGATGAGCTTCAACGGCGGATAAAACATTGTGGCTAGTCCGAACAGGAATACCACCACGCCGACCCACACAATGCCCTTGAGGCTCGCCAGCTTCGCGCTCAATTCGCGCGCCGTGTCCTTCTGAGCCGCGCCAAGCTCGGTCTTGGCTCGCGTCTCCTCATGCTCCGTCACAGCCATCGGCGCGCTGAGTAGTAATGCGCTGGCATTCGTAAAGAACGCTCCGCCCGCGTCGGCGGTGACATGCGTTTCCACCAGCCGCGAGCCTGCCGGCACGGTGTAAGATTTGGTGCGAACGGTTTCTTGATCTTGCCGCGAGGCTTGCGCCGGGTTGTCGCCCTGGACGACGGATTGCTCAATGCCTTGAGCGGATTTACTCACCGTGCTGGCATGACCGCCCTTGAGCGGCGCGATGGTGCAGCCTGAAACCATCAGCAGGACCATCGCCGCGACGGCCGCCGCCGCGACCTTGATGGGACGCCGGATTTCCGGTTCGCCGTTGAGTCTGGCGACGAGGCTTTCGGCGTGCGCTTGCGTGCAACCGACGCACAATAGTTCAGCGCCGGGGCGGCCAACGCCTTCCACCATCACGCCCCAGGTATGTTCCGTTGCCCAACGTGTTCCGACATGAATCGCAGTGTATTGTTTCATTTCAATTCTCCTTTCGTGTGTTGATCAAACAGAATGCTGATGCGGTCTACCGTGCGGGCCATCACCGCCTGATTTTCCGCCAGAGTCGCCAAACTCTTTTTCATGTCGCGCCGTTCCTCAATGGAATAACTCTCGCGCAGTTCCACGGCGGAAATACGTTTGTCCATGTTCACCCACAACCCGATGACGGCCGCCGTGATGGACAGCAGTTGCAGCACATTGCCGAGCGTGATCTCCGGGATGAAGCGGAACTTTTTCAGATTTTGAATTTGTTCAGTCATACGCGCACAAGTTTTACCGACCCGCTTTTCGATTTAATCAGTGAACCAAACTTCGCGAGCAACGCCTGGACGACGGCGGGAATAATCGGCCGCGTGTCGGTTTTGTCGTAGCCGGTCTGGACGCTGGCATTGTTGTAATACTTCAATCCTTCACCGGCCGGCGCGACGGTGCGATCGGCGATTAGAAGTTCCCGCGCCAACTCGCAAGCCGCCTGGATGACCGCCTTCGGCACCAGATTTTCCGGCATCCAGTTATTCGAAGCCAGCAACAGGCCAACGCCCAGCGTCGCATCGCGATCCGGATCGGGACAGCGGTAGCGCGGCCATTGCATTGCCTGAGAATCAACGGACTTAACGCCGCCGAATTGGTATTCGGCGTCAATCAGCCGGGAGGCCATCACGAGCGCGACGGCCTTGTTGTCAGCAGTGGCAGCCGTCCACGCCGAGGCATACAAATGCCCGGCGTGATACGCGTCGCCATCGGCCACGGAGGCGTAAGCGTTGGCATCGGCCTTGCCCGTGCCGTCCTCTTTGATGAGTGTCAGTGGCATAAATCAATGGCCCGTCCGTGCTACGGACTGGCGTCAGGGAGTTCGAGACCGAAGCGCGCCAGAATCAAGTTGCGGATGGTTTCATCCGTCCACTGGCCGAGCGCGTCATAATCCGCGCCGGTGATCTGAAACATCGTGGCGTTGTTCACGATGACCTGCAGCTTGCGCTGGAAAGAATCATCGCTCGTGCGCCAGGTGATGGAATTGATCTGGGCCGTGCGGGCCGGCGTCAGTTCG
>CAIKKJ010000004.1 GCA_903827955.1 uncultured Verrucomicrobia subdivision 3 bacterium | reverse complement strand
GAACGCGCAAACTTTTTCCGGATGATCTTTCCAGATGTCCTGCGTGCTGACGCTCGTGTAACCGATTTTGTCCGCAATGGCGCGGGCGTTCCACGGTTCACCGACGCAGAAGCCGTCCATCTTGCCGATCTTCATGTTCGCCACCATCTGCGGCGGCGGCACGGTGATGAGCGAAACGTCCGTGTCCGGATTGATGCCGCCGGCGGCGAGGTAATAGCGCATCCACATCGCGTGTGTGCCGGGCGGAAACGTCATCGCGAAGGTCAGCGGCTCGCCGAGTTTCTTGGCGGACTCAACAAACGGTTTGATAGCTTTCGGATCTGCGCCAACTTTGCCCTTCCATTCTGTCTTGAGCGTGATCGCCTGACCATTGCGGTTCAAGAGCCACGGGATAATCATGGGTTTCTTCGGCGAACCGGCGAGGCCCATCGTGCTCGCGAGCGGCATGCCAATGAGCATGTGCGTCGCCTGAATCGTGCCGCTGGAAAGGTTGTCGCGAATGGCCGCCCAGTTCGCGCCTTTCGTGACGGTCGAGTTGATGCCGTATTTTTTGAACAAACCTTTTTCATGCGCGATGACGATGGGCGAACAGTCGGTCAGCGCGATCATGCCGAAATTCAGCGCGGCGGTTTCCGGCGCGTCGCTGGCGTAGGCCGTGCCCATCCAACCTTTCGGCAGGCCGGCGAACAGCGCGGTAAGCGTGGCGCCTTTTACGGCCTTGCCGAGAAAGGAGCGACGGGAAAGTTCAGACGAGGATGGCTTCGTGGTCATATTGGATTTGGTTGGGGGTTGATTGTTTGAGGGCGGCTGCCTTTTCAAAAATGTCCGGACGAAAAATTTTCTTCGCAAAGGCAAAATTGATTGCCGACGGTTGCGGGCAAAGTCCGCTGGCACGGATTAAATCCAATGCCCATGCGGCTTTGTCGCCGCTCGGCTCGTTCGCGCCGTGGCGATGAAAAATGCAGAAGTGGCCGAGCGCGCGCGCCGTGCCGTGGCCGAAATCCATGTCGCCATCAATGCCGTGGCGCAGGGAATTCGCCGAGACGCCCACAAACTCCGGCTGCGCGAGCGTCTCGACGATGCGCTCGCGATTTTCCGGCGCGTCACAAAATTCGCACGCCTCCAGCAGCGCGGCCACGAGCGCGATATGCTCTTCATTTCGCTTCGCGGCAAAATCGCTGCGCACCATCAAAACTTTTTCGGGATGCAACGCGTCGAGCTCCGCACTCGTCGCCGCGATCCAGCCGGCGCGCGATTGCACCGCGACGGAATTCCACGGCTCGCCGACGCAGAAGCCGTCGAGATTGCCCGCCTTCAAATTCGCCACCATCTGTGGCGGCGGGACAATCACGATGCGCACGTCGCGTTCCGGGTCAATGCCGTGCGCGGAAAACCAGCGGCGCAGCAAGTGGCGGTGTGACGAAAACGGGAATACGGCTCCGAACGTGTAAGTCTTTTCGCGGCGTGAGCGGATGATTTCTTCGCGCAACGTTTTGCCATCGCGCACGCCGCGTTTCCACAGGTCGTTGGAGAGGGTGATGGCATTGCCGTTAAGATTGAGGACGAGCGCGGTAAGACAGTCGCAGGCAACAGAACCGAGGCCGAGCGTGGCAGCGATGGGCATGGCAGCCAGCGCGTGCGCGGCATCGAGCTCCTTGTGGATGACCTTGTCACGAATGGTGGCCCAGCCCAGCTCACGGCTCAACACGACATTGAGGCCGTATTTTTTGTAAAGGCCCAACTCCTGCGCCATGACCAGCGGCGCGCAGTCCGTGAGCGGCACGAAGCCGACGCGCAGCGCGGATTTTTTTGCGGAATGACTTTTTCTTTCCATCATCACGCGCTGACTTAGCCGTCGCCGTGCCAAGCGATGGAATTTGGCACGATGACTGCATCGCTTTGTTTCAATGCAAATGATGAAAAGGATTCATAAGTGAACTCGCCGCTAGACAGCAGACAGTTGCGGGCATTTCGTGTGCTGGCCCGCACTGGCAGTTTCACGCAAACCGCGCGCGAGCTGCATCTGACGCAATCGGGCATCAGTCATTCGATGAAGGCACTCGAAGGCGAAATCGGCTGTCGCCTTTTGGACAGGCTGGGCAAAAAAGTTGTTCTCACCCAGGCGGGCGAGCAACTGTTACAACACGCGGAAAAAATTTTATTAGAAATGGCGGCCGCGCGAGAATCGCTCACGCAGCTCGGCAAATGGGGGCGCGGAAGATTGCGGCTCGGCGCGAGCACGACCGCCTGCCAGCATCTGATTCCGCCGGTGTTGCGCGAGTTCAAGGAAAGTTTTCCCGAACACGCCATTTCGCTGGAGCCGGGTGACACCCCGGAGCTCGTCGCAGGATTATTGCAGCAGCGCATTGACCTGGCGCTCTCGCTGGAGGTGGAGCGCGAGGCGCAATTGGAATTTCACCCTTTGTTCACGGATGAATTGCAGTTTCTCGTGTCCGCCTCGCATCCGTGGGCGCGCGCCGGGCGCGTGGAGCGCGAAGAGATTGCACGCCAGAATTATATTCTATACAGCAAGCGCAGCGTGACTTTCCGGCTGATTGAAAATTATTTCCGCCACGAGCAAATGGTGCTCAACGCCGTCATCGAGGTCGGCAGCATGGAGGCCACTAAGGAACTCGTGAAACTCGGCCTCGGCGTGTGCATCCTCGCACCGTGGATCGCCAAAAAAGAAATCGAAGAAGGTTCGCTCGTGGCGCTGCCGCTCGGGCGGAAAAAGCTGTCACGCCGCTGGGGCATCATCCATTGGCGCGGCAAGCGGCTGAACCTCGCGGAAGAAACGTTTATCGGCCTGTGCGATTCAGCCTGCGCGCCGTTGCGCCAGGCGGGGTGAAAAATCTCCGTCAAACCAAGGCCGGCGAAAGGTTTTGAAATTCCGCCAACTGCCGACGGAGCGCGGGCAAATCCGTCTCGCCAGATTTTGCCGAGGTGATAATTCCGAGCACGGATTTGTCCGCGCGGACGGCGCAATGAAGTTCCGTTCGCTCGCCGCGCCAGCTCATCTGCGCAGATGCGAGGCCGTTCGCTGCCAGCCATTGAAAAATTTCCGCCACGGCGCGGTAGGCTTCCTCGATGGCCGCCACCGGCAAATCGCGCGAATCCACATCGCATAAAATCGTCGCGTCGGCAAACCGCACGCCACGCAGCAACCCGCCGCGCGCCGACGGTAGTTGCCGTAGCCATTCGGCCACCAATTCCTTTTCCACGCTGCCGGCGGATGACGCAACCGCGGCGGCGGAAATTTTTTTTTGCCGGAGCACCACGCTGCCGGCTTCGGCAAGGTGGAGACAGATCTCTTCGCCCGCGAGTTGAATCAAAGCGCGCCGGGTTTCGCCAAGCTTCATGCGCCGCGCGAGCAACTCGGCCGGCGGCGCGATGAACTCCAGCAGTTTCAGTCCGAGCGCCAGATCGCGGCATTGCCAGTGGTGCAACACTTCGCCGAGCGCAGAGCAGACCAGCACATCGCCCAGCGGTTCAGCGTCGACCGCCGGCGTGGCGAGGAATGTCACCTTGCTGGCATCAGTTCCGGCGGCAGAAATTGTTTCCAGCGCGGCCTGTGCGGCGCCTTGCACATTTTTTTCCGCATCGCCCAGCAACGGCTGCAAATCATCGGCGCATTCTTTCAAGCCCATTCGCCCGATGGACTCGGCGGCCACGCGGCGCCACACGGCATCAGCATCGCGCAACAATTCGCGCAACAACACGGCGGCCGGACGCAGGCGTGGCGGGGCGGGGGTGATGCCGGCGGACAATTCCGGCCCGGCCACGCGTTGAAATAAACTTGTTGCCGCGGCCTGAATGCTGGCATCGCGATGTTTCATCGCAGCTTGGATTTCGGGCAGCAGACGTTTCACGCGGTCGGATTTTTCCCAACTCGGGTAAATTTTGTTCAGCGCCCGCTGCGCGGCCTGACGGACGCCGCTGTGGGCATCCACCATGGTGAACACCAGTTTTTCCACGATGCTTTCGTTGCCAACCTGCGCGACCGCATCGGCGGCGACCTCGCGAACTTCCTTGTCGGTGTCATCAAGATGCCGGGCCACGGATGGGAACGCACGGGTGTCGCCGATTTTGCCGAGTGATTCGAGCGCGGCCCGACGGAGTTCCCAGTCCTTGTCGTTGAGCAATTTGATGAGCGGCTCGACCGCAGTCGCATCGCCCAGCGAACCCAGCACCAGTGCGGCGGCAAGGCGGACATTGCGCGCGGAATCTTTCAGCGCCGAGATCAGCGCGGGTGCCGCCTCGCGAAAACCGGCGCGTTCCAAGGCGTAAATTGCGGCCGTGCGGACAATCGCATCGTCATCGCGCAACATGCCTTGCAACGGGCGCAATGCGGCGGGGTCGGCAATTTCGCCAAGGACGTTCACGGCCGCGATACGCTTGGCGTTGGTTCCCCTGCGCAACAATTCGATGAGCGTCTTGACCGCTGCCGGGCCGAAGCTGGCGAGCTTTTTGATTTCGCCTATGGCGGCGTAAAACTGGATCTGCTCCGGCTCCCTGACCGGCGCCCAACCGATGGCTTTGAGCGCCTGACCGGCCTGCCACTGGATGTTTTCGCTGCCATGAAAAAGTTTGGGCACGAGCGCGGAGATAGCGGCGCGGTCATTTAATTTTTTCAGTCCCTGGATCGCGGTTTCCTGAATGACCTCGTTCAAATCTTTTAATGCCCGCACCAGCGGCGGCAACGCGCGACTGTCGCGTAAATCGGACAAAATGCCGACTGCCTCGCTGCGCACGGCGAGTTCCGCATCCATCAGCGCATGATCCAGCAAGGCGATGGTGATTTTGTCGTCGAGCGCCACCACGGCGTCGTTCAACGCCGAGCGCAGCCGGCGCAAAGCCCACAGACGACGCGCGGGCGTCTTGGACTTGAGCTGGTGATGTGCCAGCCATAGGGCGATGCGGGTCATGACTCGACTAGGCTAGATATCGTGCAACCTTCGCGCCAAGTTAAAGGGTTTTAGCGGTTTTTTTGTGGTTTTCCAACTGACAAATAATCAGCCTGCTAGAAACCAACTGCCGGGCGGGGACGCCGCGTTGACTTGCGCGATGTGTTTGTTAGCGTGACGGCGGCATGGCCAGCAACCGTTTTTCACGTCTCGTCAAAATCCTCACCGGCACCAATTCGGGAGAAGACGAGGAACTCCTGCAACTCGAAGGCAAACTCGAACGCGCGGCGCATTTTTTTGCGCTCGTGTGGCGGCAGTTCGTCCGCAACCGCTGCCTGGTGCGCGCCTCGGCGCTCGCTTACACCACGTTGCTGGCATTGATTCCACTGCTTGCGTTCGTCATCAGCATCAGCAACAGCCTGCTGCAAAATGTGGATGATGAAAAAATTTACCAGACCATCGCCAGCCTCGCGCCACACACGACCTGGCCGGGCGCGGCCGGGATCAATTCCAATTCCATCGCGCTGGCCGACACTAATCTGGTCACCCTGGCGACCGGCACAAATGATTTTCCCAACGCCGCCAGCCCGATGCCGCTGGCCACCGCCGAGCCGGGAGCCGCCGCGCCAGCAACCACACAAAAAGAACTTGTCCACTGGCTGAAAGAATTCGTCGGCAAAACCCAGAGCGCCACGCTCGGCGTGACCGGCATGCTCTTCTTCGGCGTCATCGCCATCATGATGTTGAGCCGCGTGGAAGAGGCATTCAACGACATCTGGGGCGTGGCGCACGGACGCGACTGGCGCAAACGCGTGCCACTCTACTGGATTGCCATCACGCTCGGTCCGGTGCTGTTGCTCGTGGCTGCCAGCCTCGCGGGCAGCCAGCACTTTCAAACCGTGAAAGATTATTTCCAACAGGTGCCGGTGCTGGGCAATGTCGTTTTCAAACTGCTGCCGCTCATTGTCCTGTGGTTCACGTTTGGTCTCGTCTACCAAATGATGCCCAACGCCAAGGTGAAATTTCCCGCCGCACTCATCGGCGGCATCGTCGCCGGCACGCTGTGGCACTTGAACAATGTCTTTGGCTTCATCTACGTCGCGCGCACCGTGCAGAGCAGCCAGGTTTTTGGCACGCTCGGCCTCGTGCCGGTGTTCATGCTCGGCCTGTATTTTTCGTGGGCGATTCTTTTGTTCGGCGCACAGTTCGCTTACGTCTTCCAAAATCGCGCCGCGTATCTTCAGGATAAGCTGGCGGACAATGTGAACCAGCGCGGACGCGAATTCGTCGCGCTGCGCATCATGACCCTGCTCGGCCAGCGTTTTCAAAATGGACTGCGCCCCGCCACACTCTTGCAACTCGCCACGGAACTCGGCGTGCCCACGCGGCTCACGCAACAAATCCTCCGCACCCTCGCCTCCGCCCAGCTCGTCACCGAAGTGGGCGGCACCGAGACGGCCTACGTCCCTGCGCGCCCGCTCGAAACCATCAACGCTCATCACATCCTCCTCGCCTTGCGCGCCGGTTCCGGACGCGATCTGCCCGCCGCCGAAGCGCCCGCACTGGCGGAAATTTACGGCGAGTTCGCCCGCATCGAAACCGCCGAGCGCACGGCCGCCGAAAAAATTTCCATGCTCGACCTCGTGCTGCGCACACCGCTGCCGGCCGCGCTGAACGCCGCACCCACCGCCATACCCGCAAAACAGATTGCTGCGGGTTTTCCGGAAAATTCTGCTTCTACGCCTGAAACCGAATCCAGTATCGAGGAATCCGCGCACACGCTGGAAACCGAACTGGAACCCGAGCACACTGAAACCGAAACGGCGGCGGAAGATCGCCAATCTGGCACTTCAAATTCGGCAGCTTCGCCCGCCAAGTCAGCTCCCGTCGCAAAGCGGTCGCTACGCGAAGTCGTGCGACCAGAAGAGCGCGATTTTCCGCTTTAAATTTCCCTGACGCAAACATCGGATTATATTCATTGGCATTCATTCGCATCAAAATGAAACTCCTTTTCTCCGAAGCCGAAGCCGATTACAGCCGCTATCACTACCCCTACGTCGTCTGGGCAATTCCCGAGGCGGGCGAAGCGCCGGCGGATTTGTTCAACGCCGGCTGCCTGCCCGGCCCGCGCGGCTTGGGGCAATTCTGTTTGTGCCGCAACCTCCGCGTGGATTTGGCGCAGTTCAAGTCCTCCTCGGAAAACCGCCGTATTCTCCGCAAAGGTGAAGGCATCACCATGCGGCTCGTGCCGCGCGCAGAATTTGATTTTTCCCCCGCGCGCAAAGCTTTTTTTTTGCAATACGCCGAAGCGCGCTACGGCGCGGGCGTGATGCCGCCGGAACGGCTGGAACTCCTGTTCAACTCGCCGCTCGCCACGCACTTGATGGTCTTCAATGACGCGACCGGCGCGGAACTTGGCGTGGTGCTGCTCTATCTGGAAGCGCCGCGACTCGCATTTTACCGCTATTCGTTTTACGACCTGAACCACCCCAATCGCAGCCTCGGCCTGTTCCTGATGACGACGGCGGTGAATTATTTTCAGGCGCAAAAATTTCAACACCTCTATCTCGGCACCTGCTATTCGGAACGCGCGCTTTACAAGACGCAGTTTGCTGGCGTGGAATTTTTCAACGGCTTTCGCTGGTCGCAGAACCTCGACGAACTGAAACACCTGCTGCGCCGCGACCCGAAGAAACACCTGCTTGAGACGGCGGAGTTCCGGGAACTGTTTTACGAAGGGGATTTCAAAAAAATTTCTGACGCAAGCGCGTTCAACGTGAGATTGAAATAATTTCTGCCGCAAAACCAAAATAGATTTTTTGCGACCACTACTCTTTGAACTTTTTCAAAACCGCGACCAGCTTTTTCAATTGGGCGCGGGTGTGCGCGCTGGAAATCACGAAACGAAACGTTCCATGCGTCGCCGCACCGTATTTTAAAAACGGCGGATAAATGCCCGCTGCCAGCAATAATTTTTTTAAGCGCATTTCTTCGACCGTCTTCAAAACCGGCAGCCGCACGATCGGGCCGGGCGTCCCGGGGATTTCCCAGCCGTGCCGGCGCAATTGCGTGCGAAACCAGTTAGTATTTGCGTTGATTTTTTCCCGACGCGATTGGTCGCCAGCCAAAATCTTAACGGCCGCCAGCGCCGCCCCCGCCAGTGGCGGCGGCAACGGCGTGGCCCCGGCATAAGAGCGGCTGCGCGCCAGGATTTGTCCCCGCACGGCGGGCGAAGACAAAATCACCCCACCGAATGCACCGAACGCTTTGCTCAAGGTTCCGCATTGAATCACACGGTCACGCGGCACATTTTCCTGTTCCACCGTGCCGCGACCGTGAGCGCCGAGCAGGCCGATGCCGTGGGCGTCGTCCACGAAAACCATCCCGGTGCGCGGCAGGATTTTCAAATATGCCTGCAATGGCGCAACCGCCCCATCGGCAGAAAACAGTCCATCGGTCAGGATCACCGGGCGAAAAGTTTTTCCCCGGCCCGAAAAAAGTTTTTTCAAGGCCGCCGCATCACGGTGGGGAAACTTTTGCACGGGACAGCCCAACATCTGCGCAGCATCAAATGAAGCTCCGTGCGCGAGCTCGTCAATGAAGGCGTGTGTGAAATTGCCGGCGAACGCTTGCGCAAGCGCAAGCGGTGCCCGGTAGCCATCGGAAAGGACGACGGCCGATTCGCAGCGGAAAAACTTTTGGAGGGCGGCTTCAAGCTGGTGGTAAATTGCACGATCGCCGGTGGTCATCCGCGAGGCGGCGACATTCAGCCCGGTTTTTGCGAGCGCTTTTTTGGCGGCGGCGGCAAGGCGGGAGTCATGCGACAGGCGGAAATAATCGCAACCGGAAAAGTGGATAAATTTTTTGCGCTGAAACCAAAGTTCATTCACGCCGGCGGATTCCAGCGGCGCGAAAAACGATTTTACGGTCGTTTTCATTATCAGGGTTGATTTCGGCCCAAAATCATCGGCCCGACCCACCGCGTGTTACATTTTCAATCCAAGCAGTGTTAATTGTGGCTGAGCGAGGTTGCCACATAAAACAGATTGGTCGAGGAAATTTCCGGTCGCGCGACCGCGGAACAATTATCAGCGCCCAACGCGGTGAAGGATGCGAGTGCGGTGGCGTTGAGAGCGGACAGGTCAGATTCAGTTTCATTTGGATGTGAGAATTTAGAGGATGCCAAATCGTCGCCGTGAAAAACGGGATAAGAATTAGCAACAACGCTGTGGCATAAAGCGGACACGCTGGGTGGTAATAAAAAAATCTCAGCGGCGGCGGCGGGGGATGGCAACAGTTCCACGCGCTTGCGAACTTTTATTTCCCATTTGTGATTGCTTTACCGCCGATTCGGGCTTCAATCATTTCATTCCCAGACGACCGCATAAATCCCAATTCTATGCACTTTGATTCCGCATTCATCAACCGGCTGCTGGTTGGTAACATCGAATACATCCTGCTCGTCATCTCCATGATGATGACCAGCATGGTTTGGCTGCGCGGCCTCGCCATCGCCTCCGGCATCGCCGGCTTTATTTACAGCGCGTGGTGGTTGCACGATCCCGTCGGCGTGTTTTGGGAAATTACGTTCACGCTCGTGAACATCGTGCAGCTCGCCTTGATTAAATATCGCAACTTCGCCACGCGGTTCAGCGCGGACGACCGGGATTTTTACGATCGCGTTTTTCCCCACCTTGAACCGCACCAGATGCGCCGCCTGCTCAAGACCGGCCACTGGCTCACCGCTCCGGCGGGAACCACCCTCACGCAACAGGGCATGCTGGTTTCGCATCTCTACTACCTGCATTCAGGAAATCTCGAAGTGCGGGTCAATGATGTTCCCGTCGGCACGTGCGACCCGAAAAGTTTGATCGGCGAAATCAGCATCGCCAGCGGCCAGCCCGCCACCGCCACCGTCGTTGCCCGCGATGAAATCCATTACCTCGCCCTCGAACGCGCGGCGTTGCACAAGCTGATGAAGGCCGATGCTGAAATCGCGCACGCCGTCGAACGCAGCCTGCGGCGCAACCTCGAAACCGTCCTCATCCAGCGCACCAAGCCCGCCACCAGCGGGGTGTGATTAGCGGACGCGGTCGCAGGAAAATTCAGCCGCCCAAACCACGCTTCATCCAAACAGAAAACGGGAGGCAAGCGCCGCGCGGCAACTTCACCTCCCGTTGAAAACGTGAATTGAAATCAGTGCTTCACGACCACTGCCTTGCCCATCGGCTGACCGATGTCCTTGAGCAACTTCACGAACCACTTCGCTTTGATGTTGAACGGTTTTCCACCCTTGATGCGTTCGAATTCAATCGCCCGCAATTGTTTGCCGCGTTCCTCGTCTTCGCCCACGACGCCGCCTTTGCCGGCGAGCGCGCATTGCACGGCTTTCACCGCGCAACGGCGAATAAGTTTACGATCGGCGGCGTTCGCGGCGGCGGCACGGCTGTAATAACCGCTCTTCTGCACCAGCGTCTTTTCCGCGCCGAGCAATTCCGCAAACTGTTTTGAAAACCACGAACCAACATTCACTTTATCCAAGCGCACATGGCCGAACGCATCGCGCGGAACTTCTTCACCGCGCGATTTCATTTCCGCGACGATGGCTTCCACGCCCGCGCCTTCGGAAATGAACAGATTCACGCAATCATGCTTGTCCATGATTTTACGCAAGCGCGCAGCCTCGCCTTTGATGTCGAGCGCCAT
>CAIKKJ010000003.1 GCA_903827955.1 uncultured Verrucomicrobia subdivision 3 bacterium | reverse complement strand
TTGACGGCGGTGCCCCATTCCGTGGGGATGTTGTATTTGCGGCGATAGACGCACGCGCGATCGTTCATCCAGGAACCGAACACCGCGCCAGCCGCGCCGCGCAATTGATCCCAAGGATCATTCGGAAATGCTTTGCCGGTGCGCGCTTTGACGAGCGCTTTGAAGCGCTTGACGAGTTCGGCTTGGTCTTCGGCGGTGAGCTTGGAGTCTTCGATGTCGCCGTGATATTTTTCGTGTTTGAACGTGTGGATGGTGTGTTCAAACGGATCGTGGTCTTCGCCTTCGCGCTTCTGCACGCCCATGACGACGTCGCCATACATCTGGATGAATCGGCGGTAACAATCCCATGCGAAGCGCGGATTGCTCGTGGCCTTCTCGAGCGCGACGACCGCTTGGTCATTCAAGCCCAAATTCAAAATCGTATCCATCATGCCCGGCATGGAATCACGCGCACCGGAGCGCACTGCCACGAGCAACGGCATTCCGGTCGTGGAACCGAACTTCGTGCCCATGATTTTTTCCATGTTGGCAACGCCGGCTTCCATCTGCGCTTGGAGCACCTGCGGATAAGTGCGTTTGTTGGCGTAATAATAAGTGCAGACTTCGGTGGAGATGGTGAAACCGGGAGGCACGGGCAAACCGATGCGGGTCATTTCCGCGAGGTTGGCGCCTTTGCCGCCGAGGAGGGCTTTCATGCTGCCGTCGCCGTCAGCTTTTTTGTTACCCCAAGTGTATACGTATTTGTTGGATTTTGCTTTTGCCATAAATTGAATTGTGTCAGTTAAATTTTTCCGTGAAAACGAAGGCTGAAAATAACAGACGAGCGCGCAGAGTCAATGAATCATGCGGCAAAAGACAACTTGAGTTGCAGTTTTGGCAGAAAAAATCAAAACAGCACCAGCCGGAAAAAATACTGGTCGCCCCAGTCGAATTGCACATAGGTGTAACAATCCGTCCCGTGGCCGGCCTGCCACGGGCTCCAGTTGAGCAGGTCGGAAGAATAATCCAATTCCCAGTCCGTCGGTGAACTCCATGAACCCGAAATTCCCATGCCGTAAGCTGTGCCGTTACTGTCGTAATAAATCTCCGTCTGCAACGGAACCGCAGGCGGCACAGGAACCGTGTAGGCGACTTCCGCCGAAATCGGGCTGCTTTTGCCATCAGCATCCACAGCTGTCACCGCAAAATAATACGTCTTCCCTTCGTCCAGTCCGTAAATGTAATCGCCGTCGTAATAATATGAAGTGTCTGAGTTCGTGTAGAGACGGCTTTGCGTGCCGTAAAAAACATGATATTCCACGATGTTTTCTTCCGGATCAGCCCCATCCCAACCCAGCCACACCGTTTGCGTGCTGGCGAAAGCCTGTGTCGCAAACCCAGCCAATAAAAATAGCAGCGTCCGCAACCTGACAAGTCTGCGGACGCAAAAAAAATGGTGATTCAAACGACTGACTCGGAACACGCCGGCAGTATTCCATGGGCTCCGCCAATCCTCAAGCTGGCAATGTGACCCACTAAAAATAATTTCATATCATCAAATCAGGATGCGTTGATTTTTAATTTGAATTAAAACAAGGTTTGCGTATCTTTGCCCTTATGTCGAATAACGCCGAACTCCTGCAAAAAGCCCTCCGCGAGCGCATCGTCATCATCGACGGCGCGATGGGCACGACCATTCGCACCTACGGCTTGGGCGAGAAGGAAATTCGCGGCGAACGGTTCGCGGACTCGAAGAAAGATCTCAAGAACAACGGCGATCTCTACTCGCTGACGCAAGCAGCGACCATCTGCGATATTCATCGTCGTTTCCTAGAAGCCGGTGCAGACATTATCGAGACAAATACTTTTTCCGCCACGAGCATCGGCCAGAGCGAATTCTTCGTGGATGATCCGCGCGAACACGGCGGGCGCAAAGACCCGGCGTTTTATCAGGGCGTCATCGAGAATAAATTCCTGAACGATCTCGCGTGGGAAATAAACGAACAGTCCGCCAAGCAATGTCGCGAGTGGTGCGACCGCATAGCCAATAAAACCGGTCGTCCACGCTTTGTCGCAGGTGCGATCGGACCGTTGACGGTTTCTCTGTCCAATTCACCAGACGTAAACGATTCCGGTTTCCGCGTCGTGACTTTCGATCAAGTAAAACAATCCTACATGAATCAGGTGCGGGCACTCATCGCGGGTGGTTCGGACTTCCTACTAGTGGAGACGATTTTCGATTCTCTGAATGCAAAGGCTGCTTTGGTGGCGATTCAAGAGGTCTTTGAAACAGACAAGGTGAGGTTACCAATCTCAATCTCTGCCGCTGTTGGAAAAGGAGGCGAAACAATGGTCTCGGCTCAGACAATTGGGGCCTACTGGAATGCAGTCAAGCATGTGAAACCACTCTTTGTTGGGCTAAATTGCTCGCTTGGACCTGACTTGATGCGGCCTTTCATTGAGGAGCTTTCAGAGAAAGCCGAAGGCACATTCGTATCTTGTTATCCAAATGCGGGAATGCCTGATCCACTGTCGCCAACTGGCTTTCCTTACTCTCCGGCTGATATGGCCGGATATCTCGGGGAGTTTGCCAAAAGTAGCCTAGTGAACATCGCCGGTGGTTGCTGCGGCAACACTCCCGAGCACATTGCGGCCATTGCGAAGGCCTTGGAAAATAAACCTCCGCGCGGAGCTAAAACGGAAACAAAGTTTTCGACTGGCGCGGCGATTCCATTGCGCTTGTCTGGCTCGCAGCCGTTCACGCAGCAGATCGGGCAGTTCATCATGATCGGCGAGCGCACGAACGTGGCGGGTTCGCCCAGGTTCGCCAAGCTGATCAAGGAAAACAACTACGAGGAAGCGGTCGCAGTGGCGCGGCAGCAGGTCGAGAACGGTGCGAACATCATCGATATCTGCATGGACGAAGGGATGATCGACGGCGTGGCCGCGATGACGCGCTATCTGCATTTGCTGGGCAGCGAACCGGAAGTCGCGAAAGTTCCCTTCATGGTGGACTCGTCGAAATGGGACGTCATCGAAGCCGGGCTGAAATGTCTCCAGGGCAAAGGCATCGTGAATTCTATCTCGATGAAGGAAGGCGAAGCGAAGTTCCGCGAATGCGCAGGAAAGGTTTTGAAATACGGCGCGGCGGTGGTGGTGATGGCGTTTGATGAAAACGGCCAGGCCTCGACCCTGGCGGACAAAATCCGCATCTGCGAACGCGCCTATCGGATTCTCGTGGAC
>CAIKKJ010000002.1 GCA_903827955.1 uncultured Verrucomicrobia subdivision 3 bacterium | reverse complement strand
GGCGGCGATGTGATTTTAGAAAAATGATTTTCCCCGCAGATTACGCAGATTGACGCAGATTATTTTCTAAAACCTTGTTTTCATTCGTGAAAATGTGCGTAACCTGCCGGCAATGAAATGAATTCTGATCCACAAACTTATGCCATCATCGGTGCGGCGATGGAGGTTCATCGCGAGCTGGGGCATGGTTTTCTGGAGGCAGTTTATCAGGAAGCGATGTCAGTTGAACTGACTGCCCGAAAGATTCCATTCCAACGGGAAACCCCATTGCAGGTGCGATACAAGAACCAGCCGTTAGCCTGCGCTTACAGGGCGGACTTTATTTGCTTCGGGGAAATTCTTGTGGAGTTGAAAGCAATCGAACGGTTGGGCGATGCTGAAAAATCACAGGTCATTAATTATCTCCACGCAACAAAATTTACGCGCGCGTTGCTCTTCAATTTCGGTTCAAGCAGTCTCGAGCACCAACGGATGGTCTTGAATCATCCTGATAACATGGTTTCAAAAAATCTGCGTCAATCGGCGCAATCTGCGGGCATATGATCCTACTCTTCGACATCGGCAATACGCACACGCATCTCGGCCTCGCGGATGGGACGCGCGTGCGGAAACAGACAGACATTCCGACGCTTTCGTGGTTTGGTGGGGGTGCAACGGCGTTGATGAAAAAGTTCGCGGGTAAAAATAAAATCTCCGGTGCGGTCTTGTGCAGCGTGGTTCCGCGCGCGACGCCATTGGTGCGCAAGGCGGTGCGCGCGACTTGGAAACTGGAAACGCTGGAGCTGAATCCGCAGACGGTTTGCGGCGTGGGCATTGATTATCCGAAGCCGAAGTCCATCGGGCCGGACCGGCTGGCGAATGCGGTGGCGGCAAGATTTCATTTTGGCGCGCCGGTGGTCGTGGTGGATTTCGGCACGGCGGTGACGTTTGATGTCGTGAATGCACGCGGCAATTACGTCGGCGGCATTATCGCGCCGGGACTGGCGGCGATGACGGATTATCTGCACGAAAAGACCGCGCTGCTGCCATCCATAAAAATCCGCGAGGTGCATTCCGCCATCGGCAAGAGCACGGAACACGCAATGCTCGTGGGCGCGGTGCATGGCTATCGCGGGCTGGTGCGGGAACTCATCGGTGAGTTAAAGCGCGAGCTGCGCGCAAAAAAATTGCCGGTGGTGGCGACGGGTGGCTACGCGAAACTCATCGCGGCCAAGTTGCCGGAGATTTCCGCCGTCGCACCCGACTTGACGCTCGAAGGGTTGCGGCTTGTCTGGCAGGCGAAATGATACATGCACGACTTCGCGCCATTCCTGCCGTTGATTGGTGCGCTGATTGCGCTGCTTTGTATCGCCGCCGCATTTCGCAACGGACGGCGGCGGCGGTTGATTGACAACTTGCCGACTTCCAAAACTTCCGGCGTGTTCATCGGTTTGGTGGAGTTGAAAGGCGCGGCGGAAGCAGCGTCGCCGTTGACGAGCTATCTCGCGGAGCGTGCGTGTGTGCAATACGCATGGACGGTGGAGGAGCATTGGTCGCGCGTCGTCACGGAGACTTACACGGATGACAAGGGCAACACCCAGACGCGCACCCGCCACGAGAGCGGTTGGACGAATGTGGCGAATGGCAGCGACGCGATTCCCTTCAACTTGCACGACGACAGCGGAACCATTCTCGTGCAACCGGCAGGCGCAAAGCTGGAGCCGTTGAAAATCTTCGACGAGACCTGCACGCCGTTGAATCCGCTTTACTACGCAAAAGGCCCGGCGGGCGCGGTGGCGAGTTCCGATTTCCAGCGGCGGTTTGTGGAGATGGGCATTCCGCTGGGTGCGAATCTATTTGTTATTGGTCAGGCGCGTGAGCGGGCAGATGTGGTTGAGCCGGAAATTGCGGCGGATAAAAATGCGCCGATGTTTTTGATTTCCACCCGCACCGAAGCTCAGGTCAGCGGTGGGATGAAATGGAGTTCGCGTGGGTGGATTTTTTTCGGACTGTTGTTGGTAGTGGGCAGCGTGGTGTGGCGCGATGGGCTGATGAATCTGGATTTGGCGGCGCGTGTGCCGGTTTATCTGGCGGTGGCGGGCGGCTATTTTTTTATCGGCTTTTTGGCGTGGACTTGGATGGTGTTCAACGCGCTGGTGGATTTGCGCCAGCGCGTGCGCGCGGCGTGTGCGTTGGTGGACATCCAGTTGAAGCGGCGTTTCGATTTGATTCCCAACCTCGTGATCTGCGTGAAAGGCTATCGCGACCACGAGGCGCAGTTGCAGGCGGAACTCGCGGCGTTGCGGAACCAGCTCAATGCCACGCCGCCGGGGGTGGCAGGACCGGATAACGGTGCGGTGAGCGGAATTGTCATCGGCATGGCGGAGCGCTACCCGGAACTGAAGGCGGACAAATTGTTTTTGTCGCTG
>CAIKKJ010000001.1 GCA_903827955.1 uncultured Verrucomicrobia subdivision 3 bacterium | reverse complement strand
GAGGCAGTCGTCTGTGGAAATAGAAGCGAAAGTGAGTGCCGCAGCTTGAAGCAATTCCGCGCCGGTACGTGGAGCGAGGCTGCGGAGGAGTTGCTTGATTTTGCTCAACATGTTCTCGATTGGATTGAAGTCTGGGGAATAAGGTGGCAGACAAAGGAGGCTGGCACCGACTGACTCAATGGCTTCACGCACGCCGGGCACCTTGTGCGTGGCCAAGTTGTCCATGATGACCAAATCGTCTAGCTGGAGCGTTGGCACTAACCCTTGCCGTACCCAGGCCAAAAACATTTCCCCATCCATGGCTCCCTCAAAGAGGCACGGAGCGCAAGCCCCAGACAAACGGACGGCGGCGATGAGTGTGCTGGTCTGGTAATGGCTGTGTGGAATATGAGTGACGAGCGTTCCCCAACTGGAGCCCGTCCACCCCGCCGAGTCATTTTGGTATTGGCCCCGCTTTCATCTACGAATACGAGCCGGGCGGCTGGCTCCGCCGCCAGTTGGGCGTGCCAGCGGGCTCTTTGTTCGGCCACGTCGGGTCGGTGCTGCTCGGCGGCGTGCAGCGTTTTTTTATAGCTCAACCCAAGCCGACGTAGCCATAAATCCACCGTGGAAGTTCCAAATGGACGATCCAACCGTCTGGCCGAAGCCCCCAAGGCCACCGCTCCCAACCAAATCTGGGTAGCCGACATCACCTATATCGAAACCCAGGAAGGCTGGCTTTATCTCGCCGGCATACTGGACCTTTACAGCCGCAAAATCGTCGGCTGGGCCATGAGCGAACGCATCGACACCGCCCTCGTTACCGCCGCTTTAAGCATGGCCTTGTTACACCGGCAACCACCCGCCAAACTGCTGTTCCATTCCGATCGCGGCGTCCAATATGCCAGTGGCGACTTCCGCCACGCACTCCAAGCCGCCATGCTGGTGCCCTCCATGACCGTAGCGGTGCACCTGCAGGGTTTGAAGATCAGTCCACCCTTCGCTCTGGTCTATGTAAAAAAGTGGCCGCCGTCCATTTGCTCAACCTCAGTTTCTTGGGATTGATTTGGTTTTGGGAAGTTGAGGGCATGACGGAGTTTGGAATGAAAACAATCTTCAGTGAACAATATTTTTTGCCCTCTCACCAAGCCTTCATATTGCCATCCATCATTTGCATGAGTTTAAATCCTGTAAATATGAATACCCCAAATCAAATTACGATCAACATCACCGGCCAGCTCACGCTCCATTGCAAAAATGTGGAGCCGGTCCTTCGCGCACTTCAAATTCAAGCACCGGCAACAAATCTAATGACCGCCAATCAGAGCTCAGCAAGACCTGATGAATCCAGCTTCATTACGGAAATGCAGTTGTTGGAAAGATTGCAGGTTAGCCGGCGCACAGTTTTTAGTTGGCGGATGGCTGGCAAAATTCCGACTGTGAAGCTTGGGCGACGGACTCTCTATCATTGGCCGAGCGTTGAAGCTGCTTTGCTTCGTCATCAGCGCGGCGGGTGGTGATGATAAATTACCGTATTCGCATAGTGAGGCAGACGGAACTAGATCAGAATCTAGTGCAGTTTTTGTATACTTTTTTGTATATGGCGTAATAAAAACAGGGGTGGAAAGGGGGTGAATGAGCGGGGTCAAAAAAATTGGTTGGGCGATTGAAGCCCTATGAACGTTGATGATTGAGAGTGAGGGTTTGCGCACTCGTAAAACCTGAATCTAGCGCGTCTGCCAATTCCGCCACGTGGGCAACGTGCGGCGGATATATTAAGATTTCCCCACCGTAAAGCAAGTTTCCAGTTCGCGCGGAAGCGAGACAGAATTAGCCAAATTATCAAAATTAAAGACCGGACAGCCCCAATTTTGACAATTCGGTTAAGGTTTTTAAAGTATATCAACAATGACGGCGTTGCCAAATAGCGAGATGGGCGGTAAATCTTCCCTTCGCTGAAACATAAAACGCCCCGCAATTGCTCGCGGGGCGTTTGGTGTTTTAATTTATTTCACGCGCCGACGCTGGCGAGTTCTTCGTTCGTCTCCACGTTCACGATCTTGAACTGCTCGGCATGCATGCCCGTGTCCGCGCGGAACGATAGCTTGCCAAAGTAGCGTTTCTCCATCTCGATGAGATGTTTCTCGTCCTCGGTGCGAAGCCGTTCCAGCACGGTCGGGTGCACGACGATGCGGAGCTGGAAATCGTTTTCGTCCCGCGTGCGCTTTTTGAGAATTTCCTGCAGCTTGCGCTGGATTTCCACGCTCATGGTCACGGTGCTCTTCACCTTGCCACGGCCCTTGCAATACGGACAATCGTCATACACCGCACTACGCACGGATTCGCTGTGGCGCTGGCGGGTCATCTCCATCAGACCGAGCTGCGAGATGGGCAAGATGTGCGTCTTGGCCTTGTCGCGGCGCAAACCGTCGCGCATCCGGCTGTGAACCTGCTGGCGGTCGCGCCCGGATTTCATGTCAATGAAGTCGAGCACGATGAGTCCGCCCATGTTGCGCAGGCGGAGCTGGCGCGTGATTTCCTCAGCCGCTTCGAGGTTCACCTTGAGGATGAGCGCTTCCTGATCCTTGCCGCCTTTGTGACGGCCGGTGTTCACGTCAATCGCCACAAGCGCTTCGGTTTCGTCAATGACCAGATAACCGCCGCTCTTCAAATGCACCTGCCGCGAGAAAGCGTTTTCCAACTGCTTGCTCACCTGGAAGCGGTCAAAGATCGGCTGCGCCTCGGTGTAGAGCATGATCTTCTTCGCGGAGCGCGAGGAAATTTTCGTGATCATCTCGCGCATCCGGTCGTGCGCCTTGGCGTTGTCCACCACGATGCGCTCGACGTCCTCGGTGAGAAAATCGCGCACGGTGCGTTCAATCAAGTCGGGTTCCTGGAACACACACGTCGCCATCGGCTGTTTCTTGATCTTCTCAGAAACGCTGTTCCACTCTTCCAGCAGCAACGCGAGGTCGCGCACGAAGTAACGCAACTGCTGACCTTCGCCGGCGGTGCGCATGATGACGCCCATGCCGTCGGGGATGTGCAGTTCGCGCAATATTTTCTTGAGGCGCTTGCGCTCTTCGGGATTTTCAATCTTGCGAGAAATGCCGGACTGGTCGGAGTTCGGCAGCAGGACGAGAAAGCGTCCAGGCAAAACAATGTTGGTCGTGACGCGCGGGCCTTTGGTGCCGATCGGTCCTTTCGTGACCTGCACGATGATGTCGCTGCCGGGCGAATACAGACGCGGGATGTCCCGCTGCGTGATCTTCGGGCGGTCGCGGCGTTGCTTGCCTTCGCGCTCGACGATTTCCACGCCGGAATCAAATTGATTCGGCACGATGTCCCAATAATGCAGAAACGCATTTTTTTCAAAGCCGATGTCCACGAACGCGGCTTTCAAACCGTCTTCGAGGTTGCGGACTTTGCCCTTGAAGATGCTGCCCACGAGGCGCTCTTCGGTAGTGCGCTCGATGTTAAATTCTTCGAGCTTGCCGTTCTCCGTGACCGCGACGCGCGTCTCGAGCGTCTCGGCGTTGATGACGACTTCCTTGTGCGTCTTCTTTTCCGGGCGGACGAGCCGCTGGACTTTTTTGACGAGGTTGGTTGCGACATCCTTGATGGTTTCAATGAAACCTTTCGGCTGCTCTTTGATTTTCACCGGCTCGAATTTTTCATCCACCTCCACAGCGGCGGCGGAAGTTTCGTGCGTGTGAACGTGCGGAGTTGGTTCCGCCGGCTTCGCTTCGCCCTCGGGCGGCAATCCGGCAGCGACATTTTCCGCGCGTTCGATTTCAGTCTGGTGGCGCTTTTCAAAGACGCGCTCCGTGCCGCCCTGTTCGCTGACGACGTCGGCGCGGGCCTCGACCGCCTCGCGGTCGTTTTTTTGTTGAGCGGGATTCAAGCCACCTTTGGGCTTGAAACGCATTCCACGGCGACGCCGGGAGAAGTTATTGCTCATAGTTAGTATCCTCTTCGTTGGATGTATACGTTTTGCATCAGGCCCAGCGCGATCAACGAGCACAGCACTGAAGACCCGCCGTAACTTAACAGCGGCAGTGGGATGCCCGTCACCGGGACGATGCGAATGTTCATGCCGATATTCACAAACACATGGCTGAACAGGAGCGTCACGATGCCCACAGCGATGAGTTTGCCCAGGCGATCGCGCGCCTGGCCGGCGATTCTCAATCCAGAAAAGAGAACCACCGCATACAGCGTCAGCACCACAACGGAGCCGACGAATCCTTCCTCCTCGGCAATGACGGAGAAAATGAAATCATTATGTGCCGCGCCCGACGGCATGAATTGCAGGGACGTCTGCTTGCCCTTGCCCCAGCCCGTGCCCGTGAGCCCGCCGGAGCCGACCGAGATGAGCGCCTGCTTGGACTGGAACGAGCGGTCAATCTGCAACCGCCGCGCCGCCTCTTTTTCCTGCGGCGTGGCGTTCTTCGGCGCGAAATCTTTACCAAAATAAACTAGCAGCCGCTGGCGCTGATATTCGTGCAGCTTGATCTGCCATTTCGGCGGCGCGAACAAAACATCCGCCACGAACAGCACACCCGCGATGCCCACCACGGCCAGCAGGCGCAAAATAAATTTACGCGGCGTCCCCGCCACGAGCATCATCACAAAACCCGTCGGCAGCAAAACCAGCGCCGAACCCAAATCCGGTTCCTTCATGATGAGCACGAACGGCAGCAGCATCAGCCCGATGGCTTTCCAGAAGTTTTCCGGCAGTTTCAATTCCTCCGGCGGCCGGCTCAAAAAGTTTGCACCGGCGAGCACGAACGCCACCTTCGCAAATTCGCTCGGCTGAAATTGATAGAACGGCAGATCAATCCACCGCCGCGCGCCCCAGCCGTGCGTTTTACCAATGAACGGAATCAGCACCGCAATCAACGCAACAATCATCGCCCAATAAATTACGAACGACCACCGCGCCAGCGTGTGATAGCTCACCATGCACAACCCCGCCGCCGCACCCAGGCCGAGCGCATACCAGATGATCTGGCGAAACCAAATCTGGGCATACCAGACTTTCTGCGACTCCTGCGCGCTGGACGACGTCGCGCTGCAAATGAACATGGCGCCAACGACCATCAGCCCGAAGACGGCAATCAATTGCAGCCGTTCGAGCTTGCTCTCACGTTCGTTGAGCGTGTCGTTGGTCATTTCAATTTCTCGCCACCGGCTTCGGGGCGTTTTCCTTCCTCACCATCGTCTCGTAAATGTCATGGGCAATCGGCGCGCAGTTGTCGCCACCCGAGCCGCCCAGCGTGGGTGATTGGAGCAGCACCACCACCGCGTAGTGCGGGCTTTCGGCAGGTGCAAACGAGGCAAACCAGTAATTGTGGCCCGTGAGCCGGTTGCGCTCGTCCTGCACCTGCGCCGTGCCGGTCTTCGCACAAATGTTCAAGCCCGCCACCGCCGCCTTGCGCCCCGTGCCTTCGCCGCCCTGCACGTCGGCAAACATCGCGTCGCGCAAAATTTTCAGGCTGCGCGGTTTCACACCGAGGTGATCGCGCACTTGGGCGGCGGGAAAATTCGTGACGGCGTCCGCCCCGGAAAAATCCGGCGACGAAATCCGGCTGATGATGCGCGGCCAGAAAACCGTGCCGCCATTCGCGATGGCGGAATACGCCACGGCGATCTGGATGGGTGTCACGTCCACCGCGCCCTGGCCGATGCACACGTTCGCCGTCTCACCATCCGTCCAGCCGGAACGTTTCAACACCTGCGTGGCCGTTGGAAAAACGCCTTTGGTTTCCTGGTTCGCAAACAGCTCGGTGCGCTCGCCGAAATGAAATTTTTTTCCCAGCGCCACGATGTTTTCGATGTGCGCGGTTTGCATCCCGAACCAGATGAAATAGGAATTGCTCGAATGAATCAGCGCGCGCTTGAAATCGTAGTCGCCCGGCAGCGCCGTGTCCTCGATTTTGCGCTTGCCGATGTAGATGCAGCCCCGATCCGGCTTCGACGGATTCGCCTGCACGCGATAAATTTCAAACGGATTCAAGCCATTGTCCAAAGCCGCGAGCGCAACCACGGGTTTAAAAATGGAACCGGGCGCGTAGTTCTCAAACGTCGCGCGGTTTTTCTCCGCTTCGAGTTCCTGAATTTGCCGGTATTTCTCCGGGGAGATTCCCTGCGCGAAATCATTCGGATCAAACACCGGCGACGACACCATCGCCAGCACATCGCCGTTGCGCACATCCATCACCACGACCGCGCCGTTGATCTTATTGCCGGGGAATTTTTGAATTTCCGTCGCCAGCGCCTGCTCTGCGGCGCGCTGCAAATCCAGATCAATCGTCAAGGTCACGTCCGCGCCTGGTTGCGGCGGCGTGCCCACGTCGTCGGCCATGCGATAGCCCATGTTGTTGACCAGCACGGACTCGACGCCGGCGCGACCATGCAACGCCGGATTGCATTTTCCCTCAATACCCGTCACGCCGCGATAATCAGGCAGCCGATAATTGAAAAACGATTCCTCGCCTTCTAGCGAACTGTCGTCCTGACGCAACTCGCCAAGCAGATGCGCCGCTGTGGTGTCGTTCGGATAACTGCGCACCGGCTGCAACACAAGATCCGCCCCCAGCCCGCCGTGATATTTTTCATGGAAGCGCGCAATCTGACCGTCGTCCAAATCGGACAAGATGGTGAACGGCATCGCGCGCTCCTGCTCGTAGCTGCGCATGAATTTTTTCAGGTCGAGCGCGAGCGGCTCGCCCAGCTGGCGGCCAAGCTCCGTCACGGCGCGGCTGGCCACATTGCCGCGCGCCTGCCACATCAGCGCATCAATCTGGTTTTGTTTCAGTTTCACGCGGTTGGTCTGCATCGTTTTCGCGCGGTTCCAGAATTGCCAGAACGGCGGCGTGCTGGCGGTGATTTTCACCGGGCGGATGCGCTCGTATTCTTTTTTGAACTGGTCGTTCAGGTCGTCAAAATACAGGCTCAAGTTGTAACGCGGACGGTTCTCCGCCAGCACGCGGCCTTCGCGGTCGCAAATTTTTCCGCGCACCGCCGGCAGCCGCACGGTGCGATATGCCTGCGCCTCGCGATGATTCTGAAATTCGCGCGCGGAGACGACCTGCACCCACCACAAGCCGGCGAACAAAACGCAAAGCCCGCCCGCCAGCACCAGCGCCACGAGGCGGAGCTGCGGGTCGTTCTTTTTGAGTTCGTCAACGACGAGCATAATTATTTTTCAACCACGGATGGGCACGGATAAACACGGATGGGGGAAAACGCAGAGACGCAGAGGCCGCAAAGAAGCGCCGAGAATTTATCCTCCGCGAACCTCCGCGTTCTCTGCGTTTCTGCGTTAAGTTTTTTATCCGTGTGCATCTGTGTTTATCCGTGGTTGTTTTTTATTTGAGAATTTTCCCGTGACGGATTTCGCGGTCGGAACGAAAACTCATTTCCGTCCGCAGCTTGTAGCCGAGCGCGTGGCCGCACCAATCGCCGAGCGCGAAAATCACCGGCGCGGCCAGGCCGCCGCTCACCGTCAGCACCAGCCATTGCCAGAGCGAACCCCAGCCGATGAGCGGTTCCTTGCCACCGTTCAGCAAAATCAAAATCACCAACGCCGGCGAGACCGCGCTGGCTGCCGCGCCGAGCGTGAATTGCGCGAACGGCGCGGTGCGCAAAATTAATTCGCGGTGCAAAAAAACCGGAAAGCCCACGACGAACAGCGGCACGATGCTCACGCCCAGCGGATTCGCCGAAAGCGAGTCAAACCACAAGCCGCCACACACGGCGAGCAGCGCGAGCGTGACGATGTCCGCATTCAGCGCGGCATAAACCATCAGAGCAGGCAGCAAATCAATCTGCGCGCCAAGCAGACTGCGCGGCGCAGGCAGCATCGCTTCGCCGAACACGGCGAGAAACGCGAAGCTCAAAATCAAAGCGGGTTTGAAAAAATTCATTTGATCAGCACCCAGACTTGTTCCAGCGCGCCGAGGTTGGCGTTGAGTTTCACTCGCGCTTCGGTGGCGAGGCCGTATTCGACCGGCCGCGCGTCGTAAATTTTTCCGATGGGAATGCCTTTGGGAAAAACGCCGCCGAGGCCGCTGGTGAAAACATTCTGCCCCGATTTCAAATTGGCGCTGCTCGACAAATATCCAAGCTGCACGAGCGAGCGGTCCACCGGATCGGTGGCACTCAGCACGCCGACATCGTGGCCGGGATTTTCCACGAGCGCAGATACGCGGCAGTTCGGATCGCCGATGAGCACGACTTGCGAGTTCAGAAAACTGACGGCAGCAACGCGGCCGACCAAAAAACCTTCGGCGCTTAGCACGGGCATGTTGGTCTGGATGCCATCGCGACTGCCGAGGTCAATCTGCACGGTGCGCCACCAGTTTGCCGGGTCGCGCAGGACGACGTTGGCGAGCTTCAATTGCCACGGGACATTTTTTTGCCAGCCGAGCAATCCGCGCAGTTGGTCGTTTTCACGGGCAATGGCGACCATCTGGGCTTGCTGTTCCTTGAGCTGCTGGTTTTCGCGACGGAGGGAATCAATCTGCTTGAGCAGTTCGCGGCGAGGCAAAACGGAATCGGCGAGGTCGGCAGGCAGTTGCTGCGCGGCGCCGGCAAGGCCGAACAGCGGGAGAAACCAACTGCCGACGGCGAGCTTCAGCCGCGAGGTTGCGCGGGAGGGCAGGCTCAAGAGCACCACCACCACCAGCACCACCGCGCCGAGCGCGAGATAATTTTGTTGTTTGAACATCCGCGTAACGGCGTTTCAGCCGCTGGCGGTGAACGGAATTCCGGGTGAAGAATCAGTATTTTGCGTTGGTCGCGACGCGTTTCAGGAATTCGATTTCCTGCAACACGCGGCCAGTGCCTTCGGCGACGGCGCTCATCGGGTCGTCAGCGAGATGCACGGGCAGACCGGTTTCGCCGGCCACCAGCTTGTCAATGCCGCGGATCAGCGAGCCGCCGCCAGCCATCACCAGGCCGCGATCCACGAGATCGGAGGCGAGTTCCGGGGGGCAACGTTCGAGAGTGATGCGGATTGATTCGAGAATGCTCGAAAGCGGTTCTTGCAAGGCTTCGCGGATTTCCTCGGAACGGATGGTCAATGTCTTCGGTAGGCCGGAACCGAGGTCACGGCCTTTGACGTCCATCGTCAATTCCTGTTCCAGCGGAAAGGCGGAGCCAATTCTAATCTTGATTTCTTCAGCGGTGCGTTCACCTATCATCAGGTTGTAGGCGCGCTTCATGTGCGCGATGATTGTGGAATCTAGTTCGTCCCCGCCCACCCGCAGGCTGCGGCTGAAGACGATGCCGGCGAGAGAAATAATTGCGATTTCGCAAGTCCCGCCGCCGATATCCACGATCATGTTGCCCGCCGGTTCATGCACCGGCAGACCAACGCCGATGGCGCTCGCCATCGGTTGCTCGATCAAATACACCTCACGCGCGCCGGCGTGGGTGGCGGAATCTTTCACGGCCCGTTTCTCCACTTCGGTGATGCCGGAGGGCACCGCGACCACGACGCGTGGGGCGATGAGTTTCCGGTGATGCACCTTTTGGATGAAATGCCGCAGCATGGCCTCGGTGATTTCGAAGTCGGCGATCACGCCGTCTTTCATCGGGCGGATGGCCACGATGTTGCCGGGAGTTCTACCCAGCATACGTTTTGCTTCGTCACCGACGGCGAGAACGTTCGTTGTTCCCGCCTGAATGGCTACCACGGAAGGTTCGCGCAGGACGATTCCACGATCCCGCACATAGACGAGGGAATTTGCGGTTCCCAAATCTATTCCAATGTCATTGGAAAACAGGCTTTTGAATTGTTCGAGCATGAATGCGCCTAATCGCCGACAGTTAAAAGCCAGCCCAGCCAAAGGTCAAGCGGCGAATGTGAATAAGTCCACAGTCATCACATCCCGACCCGCTCCGCACTTTTTTTTTGGGGGGGGGGAAATCCTTTTTGCATCACCACCGCCGAATCAAACCTGCCCTGAATCTACAATCCAATAAAATTCCGTCAGGCACATCGCCTCGGCACGACTGCCAGACAAGCCGACTTTTCCCGCCCGCCGCCGGATTGAAGCTGACAGTCGCCGGATTGAAGCTTGCGGTTGAAAAATCGTTTCTATTGGCCGCCGTCACGGTGCTGCCGGTTGCTTTTCCTCATCTTCCAACTGCCAAATGCCATCTCCCATCTGGTTTATCGCCGCGTGCTGTTGTCTTTTGACCACTGACGATTGCCGGATAGCCTCTGCCAGTCGCATTTTCCTATCTGCCAGTTTCAATCCGCCATCTGCCATTTGATTTATCACCGCTTCCGGTTGCTCGGCGCCTGTTTTTCAGGAATTTACGACGATTTGATTCCAAAAATGACCCTAAATTATCAATGCCAGCCTCGCTGCTACCTCTAAAATGCAAATTGACGGCGGGCGGAAATGACTTCGCCATCCGTAGAAATCAACATGACCACCAAACAACAGAACAAACTTAATATGTATCTGGCTGTGAAGGCCGTCTTGGATGCCAACAACGCAATTTGGCAAACCTTGCAGGCTTTCGCGGACGGATGCACGAGTTTGAACACGCAGATCGGCAGCATCCAGACACTGGCGCAGAGCCAGAACCTGGACACCAGCGGCATCGCGCAGGACAAACAAGCGTCCAAAGTGGCGATGGCAACGGCGGCAATCGGCATCGCCTCGGCGGTGCGCGCTTACGCCGTTAAAACCAAAAACAACACGCTCGCCAACGAGGTAAATTTTAACCAATCCGACCTCACCGGCGCACGCGACTCGGCGGCGGTGGAGCATTGCCAGAACATCCACGACCTGGCGAACACCAACCTTGCCAGTCTCGCGGCCTACGGCGTGACGGCGGCGAAGTTGACCGCGTTGCAAACCACCATCACCGCGTTCAGCGGGCTGATGGGCAAACCCCGGCAGACCATCGCCACCAGTAAAACCGTGACGCAGCAATTGGGCGATGCGTTTGACGCAGCGGACTTGGCGTTGAACGAAGAATTGGACAACCTGATTGGCCAGTTCGCGCCCGCCAACGCCAAATTCGTGAGCGACTACCAGAACGCACGCATCATTATTGACGCGGCAGCCAGCCACGCCAGCCCGAACCCACCAACGCCGACTCCGCCCGCGACTCCGCACCCGTAAAAAATAAATTCAGAAAACGCAAAGCGGTCTTCGGTAACGGAGGCCGCTTTTTGCTGTCTAAAACTTTCCTTCGCCGACAAAATAGTTTGATAAAGATGAATTAACCAAAGAGCGCTTGAAATGGATTTATGATAAATGACATCGCAGGTTGGCTTGTTTGCGACGAGTGTCCCCAAATACCTTTGGGCGCAATTTTTCCGTTGTCTCGACGTGCAGCTTCTTTAGTTGCGCGGAACAAGGAAAACACAACTATCCTCAATACAAATTTTCTCAACATTCAAGGTGCCGTTGAGATGATGCGCGGCTTGGATTATCACCATGAGAATTTCATGAAAATTGTCAGTCAGTTGGTTGTCGCCGAGTTGACCGATGAAGCACTGGGATTAAAGGTGAACCTCACGCATGAAGTTATCGCGTATTTAAATCGTTTGGGGCAATTCCACTATTTTTTGATTTCTGATTTTGTTGAAGAGCAATCGCCAGACGCTAAAACTTTTGCGCCGACCATAGAAAAGTTTTTGCCTCTGCGACTCAAGCACAGCGCTCACCGCTCAATTGACGCGCCACGCAAGGAAGATTCCAAGCACATCCAGGAAACACATGCCATGTCCATGTCCGCTATCGGCCCAAAGATTTTTGAGCAAAAAACCGGAGAACGCCGCAACATAATGGATGCTGAATCAAATACAGAGAAGATAACGTTTGTCCGCAATAAATGGGAAAAGTGCTATTTGATTTTTCAATTTTCGACCGAAAATCTGAAAGACGTTCTGAATTTTTCGCTTGAGAGGGAGCATCCAAAAATCATGCAAGAGGCATTTTTGATTTTGGAAAAAGTATTGAAGCTGCCGCAACAAGATGCCAACGGTGTCTGTGCTGATGCTTGCCAGCGAACCGAAAACGACTAGCCTGATGCTGTGCAAAGACTACCTTTGACATGCGTTGGATTGTTGATGTTCTGTTTCGTTTTTTGTCTTCGTGCAACGGACGTCAGCGGCACAATCAGCGCAAACGCAACATGGAATCTGGCTGGCTCGCCTTACAACTTGGTCGGTTACACAAGGGTCAATCCTGGAATAACTTTGAGCATAGATCCTGGGGTTGTCGTGGTTGGCAACGCGACGCCGTTGGAAATTAATGGAACGCTAAATGCTAACGGAACTCCTTCCGCAATGATCATTTTCACGAATGCAATTATCGCGATGGGAACAAATCAGTCATACAACAACAATGCGTTTTTTATCATCATTCGCAATAGCCACCTTATGCGTTGTAGTGTTTTCGGAGTTAATGGAAATGCTGGTCATGGCAACCTCACATTGGAAGATTCTCAGATTGAAAACCCATCTGATATATTTTACCTCTGGTATCCGATTGGAAACTGTTCAATCAGGCGGAATATTTTCGTGGGTGCTGTTCCGACGAGCTATGGCTTTGCCTTAATTTATGTGGGGACGCAACAAACAAATAAAATCTTTATCCAAGACAACGTTTTTAATGTGAACGGTGTCGCGGTTGGAAATTGGGCTTCATACAACACATCCATGACGATTGTGTCTGGCAACAATTTCTTACGAACCAATTTTCCAACGGTGGTTCTTCCTTCGGGCGGCTACACCAGCGCGAATATGATTGCGACCAATAATTATTGGGGAACAACGAGCACCGCAGTCATCAACCAGATGATTTATGACAAAAATGACGCGGCGGATTCGGCGAACTACATCAGTTATGTCCCATTTCTCTCAGCCCCCAATCCAAGCGCAGTCCAAGTGCCGCTCCCAAGTATTCAAGCCGATCCTCAAAGCCAATCTGTTTTCACTGGCGACACTGTTTCTTTCACGGTGCAAGCATCGGGACTTGGGAATCTGTCTTACCAATGGCACGCAGGTGTCACTGATTTGCCGGGGAAAACGAATTCCACGTTAACTTTAACAAACGTGCAGCAAGGCCAAGCTGGCGCATATTCTGTGACGGTTCGCAATTTTGAAGGGGGAGGCGTTGACAGTCAGATCGCAAACCTTTCAGTTCAGCCTCGGCCTCAGCTTCCGCTTTTGCTCGGGATTGCACCAGCAACCAGTCTTGCTTTCACAAATCTCAAGGTTGGCACGAACTACCAGCTTCAAGTCTCGCAATCGGCAGCGTGGGTAAATCTCGGTTTGTCCTTTACGGCTGATGCCACTAACTACATGCAATACTTTGATGGAACGATTGACGGCTCGATTTATCGGCTGATGGCTCTGCCGCTTCCGTATGGCGCAACCGCCACGCCGATTTTGGCCTATGGATTCGTGGTCGCTGCCACGGTCAATGATGGCGGCTACGGTTATGTGTCTGCTCCGGCAGTCCAAATCATCGGTGGCGGTGGTGGTGGCGCGCAGAGTTCGGCTACGGTGAGCAATGGTGTGGTGACGGCCATCAATATGAGCAATGCAGGGTTTGGCTACACCAGTTTGCCAACAATCCAAATTGATCCACCGCCAGTTCCCGCTTTGTTGCCCAACGTCGCAAAAGCGTTCCGAATGGATTACAGCGGCTTGACTCCCGCCCTGACGTATCAGCTTCAAGCCTCGCTGGATTTGTCGGGTTGGGTCAATTACGGAACAAATTTTATCGCCACAGATTACACGAATTCGCAATACATCAACATTGGGACAAACTGGCAATTTTTCCGCCTGTTATTGCAGACATCGCCGTAGTTGTTAATCACGCAAACACAATTTTCGTCGTCGCTTCCTTTTCATCCCAGCCGCGCGTTGGCTCGGCGGTGACGGACGAAATGTCTTTGATGGAAATTTGCCGCCCCAGCGTCTTCGGCGATTTCACGTCCACCTGCGACGGATCGCACGTCTGCTGCGAAATTTTCTGGTGCGGCGCGGGCTTGTAGCGGATGTAGAGAATCTTCGGCGTCTCGGGCGCGAAATACAGGATGCGCGATTTTTCCGGGATGCAGGAATACGCCTTGTTCAAAATCGTGCCACCGAACGTGAAGCGCTTGAGGTAGCTCGCCTCGCGGTCCGTGTAAGCGCAGGTGAAAACTTTTTCACGATCCGGCAGGCCACAGTAAAACAGTTCCTGCCCGACGAACATTTTCTCCGGCAGTTCGCACACCTTATAAGTGCCGTCCCTAAACACGAGCAAGATTTTATCGAACTTCGTGCAGTCGAGCTTGAATTCGTCGCCGCTCACTTTGTAGCCGACGTAGCCGGTCTCGCGGTCGTAAGCGACCTTGAACGACTTGAACGCCACCGCCTTCACATCCACTTCCTCGTGGCGCGCGGATTTCGTCGTGAGACGCGGATAGACCTTCGCGTATTTTTCCAGCAACGCTTCGAGATGGCTGATGACATACTTCGTCAGACCCTTGAGATTTTTGCGCGTCTCCTCCAACTCGGCCTTCGTCTTCTCCATCTCCTCGCGATGCTTGTTGATGTCGAAGAGCGAAATGCGGCGGATGCGAACTTGCAACAACCGCTCCACATCCGCGTCCACGATGTCGCGGATCAATTCCTTCTTGAACGGCTTGAAGCCTTCATAGACCGCCGCGATGACCGCTTCGTTCGTCTTGCACTTTTCGATCAATTTATAAATGCGCTCCTCGATAAAGATTCGTTCCAGCGTGCGATAATGCAGTTCGTCCAGCAGGTTTTTCTCGCGCAAATCGAGTTCGCGCTTGAGGATGCGGACGAGCTGGTCGGTGTTCTCGCGCAACACCTCGCTCACGGTCAATTCGACCGGGCGATTGTCCTTGATGACGATGATGCGGCTGGAAATGGAAACTTCGCAATCAGTGAAAGCATACAGCGCATCAATCATTTTCTCCGCGTCCACGCCCGCGTGGCAGCGGATTTCAATCTCCACATTTTCGGACGTGAAATCATTGATGGACTTAACTTTTAATTTTCCTTTTTGCACCGCGTCTTCAATCGAAGCGATGAGCGATTCCGTTGTGGTCGTCGGCGGAATTTCTTTGATGACGACGGTAGATTCGTCTTTCACCTTGATCTTGGCGCGGACCTTCACCGTGCCTTTGCCGTCCTGATAATCGCGCGCATCCATCAGCCCGCCGGTGTTGAAATCGGGCAGGCACTTGAACGGCTGCTTTTTCAGAATCGCAATTTGCGCCTCGAGCAGCTCAGGAAAGTTATGCGGTAAAATACGCGCGCTTAAACCAACAGCGATGCCTTCCGTGCCAAGCATCAAGTTCAACGGCAATTTGCAAGGCAGCGTGACCGGCTCCTTGTTCGTGCCGTCATAACTGGGCACAAAATCCGTGATGGAATCATTGAACACTTCGGTGCGCGCCAGTTCCGTCAGCCGACATTCGATGTAACGGTTAGCCGCCGCCGGATCACCCGTAAAAATATTGCCGTAATTCCCCTGACCTTCGATGAGGTAGCGTTTGTTTGCCAGCACCACAATGGCATCGCTGATTGATGCGTCGCCATGCGGATGATATTGCATCGTGTGACCGACGATGTTTGCCACCTTGATGAATTTTCCGGAGTCCTTTTCATGCAACGCCCACATGATGCGGCGCTGCACCGGTTTGAAGCCGTCCGCCAGATTCGGAATCGCGCGGTCGCGGATGACATAACTCGCGTAATCCAAAAATCCGCGATCGACGCGCGCGTGCAAACCGACGCCCAGATTTTTCGGATCAAATGGTTTGTGCGCGATTGCCTCGACCGCTTCCGCAACAACGTGCTGCGCGCCGTTGCCTTCGGCTTCGGCGGATTTTTTCTTTACCTCGACCGGCGCGACCGGTTGCGCACCGCCGATGGGCAATTCAGTTTGACCGGCTTCGTTCTTTTTCTTGGCTGACATTGTTAAAAAATTTGAAAATTATTCTTCAACCGGCACCACAAGGCTGTCCATGATGTAGTCCTTGCGCTCCGGCGTATTCTTGCCCATGTAGAAATCAAAGATTTGTCCAGACTCCGAGCGCGGCGCGTATTCCACCTTGCTCGTCCGCATTTCCTTGCCGATGAATTGCTGAAATTCTTTCGGCGAAATTTCTCCGAGACCTTTGAAGCGTGTGATCTCCGGTTTACCACCGAGCTTCGTCACCGCCGCGTCGCGCTCGGCTTCGCTGTAGCAATAAATCGTCTCGGCTTTGTTGCGCACACGGAACAGCGGCGTTTCTAAAATATAAACGTGGCCGTCGTGGACAAGCTGCTCGAAGAATTTGAAAAAATAAGTGATCATCAGGTTGCGGATGTGCAAACCGTCCACGTCCGCATCGGTCGCGAGAATCACCTTATCGAAACGTAAGCCATCGGTGTTGTCCTCGACGTTGAGCGCTTGCATGAGATTATACATCTCGTCGTTTTTATACATCACGTCGCGCTTGAGATCCCAGACATTCAGCGGCTTGCCTTTTAGCACGAACACCGCCTGATTGTTCACGTCGCGGCAACTCGTGATCGAGCCAGCAGCGGACTGACCTTCGCAGATGAAGACCATCGTGCCTTTGCCCTTTTCCTTCTTCTTGTCGAAATGGTTTTTGCAATCTTTCAACTGCGGGATACGCAGCGTGATCGCCTTGGCGCGTTCGCGCGCGAGCTTCTTCACGTTTTGCAATTCCTTCCGCAATTCCTGCGTGTCCTTGACCTTCGCGATGATCGTCTCGGCGATGGTTTTGTTGCGCTGGAAAAAATGCAGCAATTCTTCGCGCACGTTGTTCACCAGTTCCGTGCGGATTTCCGTGTTGCCCAATTTGTTCTTCGTCTGCGACTCGAACATCGGATCTTTCAACCGGATCGCCACCGCGCCGACCATCGCCTCGCGCACGTCGTCGCCCTCGAATTTTCCGTTGCAATATTCATTCACCGCTTTCAGTAAACCTTCACGGAACGCGCTTAAATGCGTGCCGCCGTCGCTGGTGAACTGGCCGTTGACGAACGAAAAAAACGTCTCGCCGTAACGCGAATTGCTGTGCGTGAAACAAAATTCCAGCGTCTTGCCGGAATAATGCAGCGGCGAATACAACGGCTCGCTGCCATCCACACCGAGCTCTTCCATCACCAAATCCATCAGGCCGTGACGCGACTGAAACGACTTCGGTTCCGCGCCTTTGACATTCAGCACCAGCTTCAAACCCGTGTTCAAATAACTGTAATGCCGCAAGCGGCGCTCGATAAATTCCAGCTTGAATTCGCTGCTCTTGAAAATCGTTTCGTCCGGCTCGAACTCGATGTAAGTGCCGTTCGGCTCCTTCGTTTTGCCGGTGTCTTCTTTCTTCAACTTGCCAATCTTGAAACTCGCTTCTGCAAATTCACCATCGCGATGGCTGCGCGCGAGAAAGTGCCGAGAAAGCGCATTCACCGCTTTCGTGCCGACGCCGTTCAAGCCCACGCTGAATTGAAAAACGTCGTCATTATATTTCGCACCCGTATTGATTTTGGAAACGCAGTCCACGACTTTGCCGAGCGGAATGCCGCGCCCAAAATCGCGCACGGTCACCAGATTGCCGTCGAGGCCGATGTGGACTTCCTTGCCGTTGCCCATGATAAATTCATCAATGGCATTATCCACGACCTCCTTGAGCAAAACGTAGCAGCCGTCGTCGGGATGTGCGCCCGTGCCGATGCGCCCGATATACATGCCCGTGCGGAGCCGGATGTGCTCCAGCGAGGACAGCGTTTTGATTTTACTTTCGTCGTAAACTGCTTTTGGTTTTTCAGCCATAGAAATTGTGCGGCGGTGAAGATGCGGGAAACGGAAATAAATTTCAACGCAAAGCCGCGATTCAGTTGCGCCGGAAAAAATCACCCGCGCCGCGCATTGGCTGCCGCGCGAAAAACCCGGAGCAGACCGTAGTCATATTTTTCGCCGAGCAGTTCCCGCGCGCCGACGATATTGCCCCAGCCGGTGCGCTTGAACGCGGCGGCGATTTCCGCCTGCGCCTCGGCGTCGATGAGTTGCGCGAGATCAATCGCTTCGCCCGCCTCAATCGCCGTGGCGAGATGCCCGTAAATCGTGCCAACAACGAGATCGCGGCTGCTGGCGATTTCCGCCGGTAATGCACCGGCGCGAAAACGGCGAAGCGTTTCGCGTGCGGTGTCGCCCAGGCTGGAACGCTGCGCAATCGGAACGACAAAAGATTCCTCGGCAAAAATCTGCCGCGCATTTGTGGCCAAGTGCAACGCGATTTCCGAGAGAAACGCGTCGCCGAACTCGCGCAATTTTTTTTCGCCCACGCCGCTGATGCGGGTGAACTCCGCCTCGTTCGCCGGATAATTCCGCGCCATCTGGCGCAGCGCGACGTCGGAAAAGACAATGTAGGCGGGCACGTCACGCTCGTCGGCGATTTTTTTACGCAGCTCGCGCAAACGTTCAAACAACGCCTCGTCGCAGGCGATTTCGCCGATGTGATGGACTTTCGTTTCCGGCGCGACGGCCGGTTTGGTGAGCGTGACTTTGCTGCGCGATTTGAGAATCGCCGCGCCAGCATTGGTTAATTCCAGCACGGAAAATTTCTCCGTGGTCTGCCGCAAGAAACCGAGGCGGATGAGTTCTCGGCCTATCGCCGCCCATTCGGGCCGGCTGTGTTCCTTGCCGATGCCGTAGGTGGAAAGTTCCGCGTGTTGCCAGTTACGGATTTTTTCCGTATCCGCGCCGGCGAGAACTTCCACGACGTGATTCAAGCCGACGCCAAAACCGTTTTTCTCGCGGATGCGGAAAACGCACGAAAGAAATTTCTGCGCCGCCAGCGTGCCATCGAAAGTTTCGCGCGGAGAGAGACAGTTGTCGCACGCGCCGCAGCCGTCAGCGGAAAATTCCTCACCAAAATACGCGAGCAATTCCACGCGCCGGCAGTTCGCACACTCGGCATAGTGAACCATCTGCTGCAATTGTTCACGCGCAACCTGCCGCTCGTGCGGATCGGTTTTTTCGTCAATGAAAACAGTCTGTTTCACCGCGTCGCCGGGACTGAAAAGTAAAATGCATTCACCCGGCAATCCGTCACGGCCCGCACGGCCGGTCTCTTGATAATAGCCTTCGACATTCTTCGGCAAGTCGTAGTGGACGACGAAGCGGACGTTCGGCTTGTTGATGCCCATGCCGAAGGCGATGGTCGCGCAAACTACGCGCACGTCGTCGCGCAAAAAAAGTTCCTGATGCTCGCTGCGTTCTTTCGGCGTGAGTCCGGCGTGATACGGTTTGGCCTTCACGCCGTCCTCGGAAAGATTCGCGGCCAAGCGCTCGGTGGATTTGCGCGACATGCAATACACGATGCCGCTTTCCTTCGGTCGTGCGCGGAGAAAACTCAGCAGTTGATCGTAGGGTTTGTTTTTGGCAAGAACGCGGTAAGTCAGGTTTGGGCGATTGAAGCTGGCAACATAAATTTTCGGCTCGCGCAATTTCAAATGCGAAACGATGTCTTCGCGCACGCGACCAGTCGCGGTGGCGGTGAGCGCCATGAACGGCACGCCGGGAAAATGTTTTCGCAAGTCGGCGATCTGGCGATACTCCGGGCGAAAATCATGGCCCCATTCGCTGATGCAATGCGCCTCGTCAATCGCGATGAGCTGGACGTTCCACGTTTGCAAGTCGGTGAGAAAACCGGAAAGCATCAGCCGCTCCGGCGCGACGTAGAGCAATTTATATTCGCCGTTATGCAAACCGCGCAGACGTTTTCTGGATTCATCTTGCGTCAGTGACGAATTCAAAAACGTCGCCGCGATGCCGCTGGCTTGCAACGCGTCCACCTGATCTTTCATCAATGCTATCAAGGGTGAAACCACGACCGTAAGTCCGTCGCGAGTGAGCGCGGGAAGCTGGAAGCAGAGCGATTTTCCTCCGCCAGTCGGCAGCAGCGCGAAAATATCTTTGCCCGCGAGCGAATCGCGGATGATCTCCTCCTGCAACGGACGAAACGACGTGAAGCCGAAGTATTGCTTCAGCAACGGAAGCAGTTCGGGCGCGGCGGATTTCACGCAGACAAAATAGCGGGTTTCGGCAGAAAGCCACCATCCAAAAAATGCGGCGCTCTGCCGAATCGCCGCTAAGTCACAAACCACCGACTTCTTTTTCGTCGTGAATTATTTTTCCGCGCGTGCCGAAGGATTGCACAGCGTCAATCAACCGCTCGTCCACGGCGTCACGGTGCAGCGAGCAACCGGCGTTGGCCAAAACATTTTTCAGCGCGGCCTCGGCGGATTCGATTTTCAAACCGTCGAGCGAGCCATTACTCGGCGCGGCCACAAACGTCGGCGCTTTTTCGCCAGAACCGAAATCAGCTTGCACCAACTCGCGGCCATTCAGTTTTCCATCCTTGTCCAAGTCAGCGAGATTTCCTTTGAGAAAAATGTGGTCGGTGGCGGCGCACTCGCCGACGGCATGCTGATTGGAATTCGGCCCGGCGATAAAATAATTCCCGACGACATCTTGAAAATGATCCGCGCCGGAATGTCCGCCCACGAGACCGCAAACACCCCAATTATAAACGACATTATTGATGTATTGAATTTTGCCCTTGGCCTTGGGATTGCGGCTTTGGTTGTTGATCCAGAGATTGTGCGTGTAGGTGATGTTCGTCACGGAATCGGTGAGCGAGCCGAAGCGCTGCGGATCCACGCCCTCGCCGATGATGCAGTTTTGAAACGTTACGTCGTGGCTGCCTACGGTGACCCCGAGGCAATCCCAGCGGCCCCACTCGATGCTGCAATGATCAAAAATCATGTTCGCGCCCTTGGTAAGGCCCACGGAACATTTGCCCTTGTCGCCCGCGATGCCTTGGCGGAAACGGATGTAGCGGACGATGATGTTTTTCTGGCCGCTGAACGACGTGGAACGGCCGTAGAGCGTGATGCCATTGCTGGGCGCGGTGTCGCCGAGAATCGAAACATCGCTGCTGACGGCGATGTTGGATTTGAGGCGAATGATTCCGCCGACATCGAAGACAACCGTGCGACGCGGCTGGCTCACGGCGTCGCGGAAAGAATTGGTGCCGGAGTCATCGAGCGTGGTGACGTGAAAAATTTCTCCGCCGCTGCCACCAGTGGCGAACCGGCCAAACCCTTCCGCGCCGGGGAAGACCAGGATTTTTTCCGTCGCGAAAATTGTTGGGGAAAATAAAACACTGGCGAGAAAAAGCGAACGGGCTGGTTTCATCCTGTGTTTGACGAAACCAGCCCGCAGCTTGTTACAGATTTGAATGAATCAATGAAATTCCTGCACCGTCTTCACGGCATAACCGGATTTTTTCAGCGCGGCGATGCCGAGCGCGGCGGCTTTCGCGCCGCTCAATGTCGTCATAATGGGCGTGTTGGTATAGACGGCGGTGGTGCGGATTTTCACTTCGTCCTCGCGCGGCGACTGGCCGGCGGGCGTGTTGATGACGAGTTGGATTGCTTTGTTCTTCAACAAGTCCACGACGTTGGGACGGCCTTCCAGCAATTTCAAAATGCGCTCCACTTTCAGCCCGGCTTTTTCCAGAACGCTCGCGGTGCCCGCCGTCGCCACCAGTTCAAAACCCAGGTCGGCAAAAGATTTGGCAACCGCCGCGACTTCTTTTTTGTGCGCGTCGCTGACGCTGATGAAAACTTTTCCTTTGAGCGGCAGCGGCGAATTCGCGGCCATCTGCGATTTCGCATAGGCCACGCCGAGGTCGGCATCTAGGCCCATGACTTCGCCGGTGGAACGCATTTCGGGCGAGAGCAAAATGTCCTGACCGACAAATTTGTTGAACGGGAAAACGGATTCCTTCACCGCCCAATACTTTGTCCAGATTTCTTCGGTGAAATTTAATTCCTTGAGCGTCTTGCCCGCCATCACGCGCGCGGCGATTTTTGCGAGCGGTTTGCCGATGGCTTTGCTCGTGAACGGCACGGTGCGCGAGGCACGCGGATTCACTTCGAGGACATAAACGGTTTCGCCCTTGACGGCGTATTGCACGTTCATAAGGCCGACGACTTTCAACTCGCGCGCCATCGCGTGGGTGTAGTCGCGGATGATGCCGATGACTTTTTGCGAAAGGGTGTGCGGCGGCAGCACCATCGCGGCGTCGCCGGAATGCACGCCGGCAAACTCGATGTGCTCGAGCATCCCGCCGATGACAATCGTGCCGCCGTTCGGCAGGCCGACGTCCGCGATGCAGTCCACGTCCACTTCCGTCGCGTCTTCCAGAAATTTGTCCACCAGCACGGGGCGATCGGAGGAAACTTCGACGGCGAACTTCATGTAGTGCTGCAACTCGTGGTCGGAATAAACGATCTGCATCGCACGGCCACCGAGCACGAAGGAAGGACGCACCAGCACGGGATACGTCAGCCGCTTGGCGATGACGAGCGCTTCTTCGCCATTCGTGGCGAGGCCATTCGGCGGTTGCGGAATGTTCAGCTTGTTCAGCATCGCCGCGAACAGTTTGCGGTCTTCCGCGATTTCGATGCTCTGCGGCGAGGTGCCGATGATGTTCACGCCGTTTTTCTGCAGGCCGAGCGCGAGGTTCAACGGCGTCTGCCCGCCGAATTGCGCGATGGCACCCCAGCATTTTTCGCGCTCGTAAATGTGCAGCACGTCTTCCAGCGTGAGCGGCTCAAAAAATAATTTATCGCTGGTGTCGTAATCCGTCGAAACCGTTTCGGGATTCGAGTTCACCATGATGGTTTCAAATCCATCTTCTTTCAGCGCGAAGGCGGCGTGCACGCAGCAGTAATCAAACTCGATGCCCTGGCCGATGCGGTTCGGGCCGCCGCCGAGAATCATCACCTTCTTAGCGGTGTTGCCCTTCACTTCGTCGTCGCCACGATCGTAGGTGGAATAATAATACGGCGTGTAAGCCTCGAACTCGGCGGCGCAGGTGTCCACGAGGCGGTAGCTCGGCACGAGGCCGATGCGTTTGCGTTCGGCGCGCACGGCGTCCTCTGTGGAGCCGGTGAGATGGGCAATCTGCCGGTCGGAAAATCCGAGCGACTTGGCTTGGGCGAGTTTTTCAGCGTTGAGTGATGACATCGGGCGAAAAATAAATTCGCGATAGTAAGCCGAAAATTTTCGCGCGTGTCCAGAAAGTATGGCGTGAAGCCGCTTGTCGGCGCGGAAAATTTATCTTATTAAATAGTCGGTGCGCGTGTTTTCAAAAATCCTTGCCCGGCTGATGCTGTTTCTGCCGTTGGCCGCGCTCGCACAGATTGACCCGGTCAAGCGCGACCTCATTCAGATTGGCTACAATCAGGCGGTGGAAGGCCAGTCGCCGGTGGCTGGCTACGCGTTTTATTACCACAACCAGCCGGATTTTTTCCGCACGAACCTCACACTGCGGCTGGCGCTTGCGCCGGTTTATCTCGATTCCGAGCTCGGCTTTCTCCACGGCCTCGGCCCGCACACGGACTTTGCGTTTGGCGCGGCGGGCGGCGGCTTTGCGGACAGCTACAACGAACTGCGCGGCGGTCAATTCATCAAAGCGGAGTCTTTCGAAGGCCACGGCGGTGAATTGTCCGGCAGCATTTATCACTTGTTCAATCCCGACGACCAGGTTCCGTTAAACTACGTTCTGCGCGGCGCAGCGCATTATAGCACCTACAACGGCACCGACACCACGGCGGGAAAATTTCAGACACCCGATGACGGCATGATTTACAGCGTCCGCACCGGCTTGCGCTACGGCGGCATAGATCCCACGCTGTTTCCCGACCTCGCGATGGAACTAGCCGTGTGGTATGAAGGCCAGTTCCGCAGCGACGGCGGCGCATATGGTTTCAACGGCGACCGCCAATTGGAAAATTACACGCACCTGTTCTGGGGCTCGGCGGCGCTGTCCTATACGTTTCCCGACAGTAAACAAAATTTCTTTTTGCGCCTCATCGCCGGCACTAGTGTGGATGCCGACCGCATGAGCGCATATCGCCTCGGCGGATTCCTGCCGCTCGTCGCTGAGTATCCGCTGTCGTTGCCCGGCTATTTCTACCAAGAATTGAGCGCGCGGCAGTTCGCCTTGCTCAACGCCAGCTACCTGCTCCCGCTCACGCACAACCAGCAGTGGAATTTGGAATTTAACGCCGCCACTGCCGTGATTGATTATCTCCCCGGCACCGCGCAACCCGGCAACTGGGTGAACGGAATCGGCGCCGGGCTGATGTATCGCTCACCTTCGGATAAATTTAAAATCATCGCCAGCTACGCCTATGGCATCAACGCCATCCGCGACGGCGGACGCGGCGCGAACAGCATCAGCCTCCTGCTGCAAATAGATTTGGAAAAAGCCGTCGGATCCAGTTTCAGCCCTGCGCACCTTGGCCATTGGAACGGCTGGCAACATCTCTTTGGCCGCTGAAATCGCTTGCATCCGCGCGGACATCAGGCATCTTCTTCAGCCCGGTTGCGCATATGGTGGAATTGGCAGACACGCTACTTTGAGGTGGTAGTGCCGCAAGGTGTGCAGGTTCAAGTCCTGCTATGCGCACCAATCTTTTCAATGGTTTTGAAGCGGTGGGTTGACTTGATGACAGCTTGATGACACAATGGCAGGAATGAAGAATCCTGCGAACTCATCAACCGCATCGGCTGATTCTACGGTTGTTTCCGCCGCTTCCACGTCCGGCTTCGCGCCGGTTTCCCCT